>DUQY01000075.1 GCA_012837565.1 Bacteroidales bacterium
ACACAAAAGATCCAATTCCTGCTGGAATGGCACGTGTTTCTTTAACTGCTGGTGATGTTTGGGGAGATGGTTCTGGTTACCAACTATTATTAGATGCAGATGCAACAGCTTTCGGAGTTGAAATTCCTGCAACAGGTGGTTTATCAGAAGGAGGGGACATACCTGCTTCTGTTTACGCTGTATTTGAATACAAAATTCCAACTAACGCAGACGGTTCTTTAACTACTACAAACTTTGTTATTAATAACACAATTGCAATTGATGTTCCTGCTGGAACATACGACTGGGTTGTAACTAATCCTACCGCTGGTGATAGGATGTGGGTTGCTGGAAATGGAAGAGGCGATGATAAAGTATTTGCTGCAGGAGTAGAATACAAATTTACTGTAGCTCTTCTTGGTACAGGAGATAATACAACTATAGAAGCAATTGACCCTAACGCACCTGTTCCATCAATAAATTGGGATTTCCAAGATGGAGAAATGCCAGCTCATTTTACTATTTATAATGATAATAATACACCTGCTGCAAATCAAACCTTATTCACTGACGGATGGAATGTTATAGCATTATCAGAGAATCCTAATGATCTTTTTGCTGCTGCAACTTCTTATTTCACTGATCCAGTGCCTGCTGACAGATGGATGGTAACTGCTAAGATTAATTTAACAACAGGTAATTCTCTATCATTTGATGTTAAATCACAAGACCCAGCATATCTTGAATCAATGTCTGTTAAATTATCAACAACAACAGCTGGAAAAAATGCTTTCACAACTGAATTATGGACAAGTAGTGCGGTTCCTGGAACATATAATACTCATACATTTGACTTAAGTGCATATAACAACCAAAGCATTTACGTTGCTTTTGTTTTAACTTCAACAGATGCTTTCTTTGCATGTGTTGATAATATCAAAATATTTGGACAAGCTACTGCTACTGCTGGATTAAATGATATTGCTACTTCTAGCTTTGGTGTTTATCCAAACCCAGCTATTGATTTTGTAACAATTGCTGATGCTAATGGTGCAGAGCTTAGAGTTGTTGATATGTTAGGAAGAACTATAATTTCTAAGGTTTCTAAATCTAATAGCGAAACAATATCAACAAGCAACCTTGAATCAGGTATGTATATGATACAAATTATTAAAGACGGAAAAACTTCTACTCATAAACTTATCAAAAGATAATTTCTGATTAAAAGATATCTTTCTTAGATAAACAGAAAAGGAGTTGATTATAATAATCAACTCCTTTTTTTATTCTCTTTATATTAAGAACAGCATATCACTATTCATTCTTTATTCCTTATTCATAGCTGCCTTTATGAATGATATAAATAATGGATGTGGCTCTTCAACCGTTGATTTGTATTCTGGATGAAATTGAACTCCTATAAAATAAGGATGATTAACTAATTCAATAACCTCAACAAGGTTTGAGTCTGGATTAATTCCTGTTGCAATCATTCCTGCATCTTCAAATTGTTTTAGGAAAGTATTATTGAACTCGTAGCGATGACGGTGACGTTCCGATATTTCTTCCATACCATAAGCCTTGTATGCCTTTGAGTCTTTCTTTAGCTTGCAATGATAAGCACCAAGACGCATCGTCCCTCCCATATGGGTGATCATCTTTTGCTCTTCCATCATATCAATTACTGGAAACTTAGTTCCTGGCAACATTTCATAAGAATGAGCATCTTTCATATTCAAAACATTTCTTGCAAATTCAACAACTGCCATCTGCATTCCTAAACAGATTCCAAAGAAAGGTATCTTGTTTTCTCTTGCATACTTAATTGCACATAATTTACCCTCTATGCCTCTTGATCCAAAACCAGGTGCAACAAGTATTCCGTTAAGACCACTTAGTTCCTCCATAATACATTGTTCGTCTTTTTCTAAGTCTTCGGAATGAATTAGTTTAAGTCTAACTTTGCATTGTAGGGTAGCTCCTGCATGGATAAATGATTCTGAAATTGATTTATAAGCATCTTTCAATTCGGTGTACTTACCAACCAAACCAATCTTAACCTCAGTTATTGGATTATTAAGTTTATAAAGGAATGCCTTCCATTTCTCAAGGTTAGGTTCTCCCTGAGCCTTTACTCCAAGAATATCTAAAACTTGAATATCTAATTTTTCCTTTAGCATATTTAATGGCACCTCATAAATTGAAGGAGCATCCATTGATTCAATAACATTGTTTTTATCAACATTACAGAAAAGAGCAATCTTATCTTTTATTCCTTCATGAAGTTTATGTTCTGTCCTACATACTATTATATCTGGCTGAACACCTTGCTCTAGCATTTCCTTAACAGAATGTTGGGTAGGTTTTGTCTTAAGCTCACCCGCTGCTGCAAGATAAGGTATATAGGTAAGGTGAATTACAATAACGTTTTTACCAAGTTCCCATTTCATTTGACGAAGTGACTCAATAAAAGGTAGAGATTCGATGTCACCAACAACTCCACCAAGCTCTGTTATAATAAAATCGTATTTATTGGTTTCGCCCAATATCTTAATTCTCCTCTTAATTTCATCCGTTACGTGAGGAATAACTTGAACTGTTCCTCCAAGATAATCTCCTCTTCTTTCCTTTTCAATAACGGTTTGATATATCCTACCTGTTGTTACGTTGTTTGCCTGTGAGGTTCTAACATTTGTGAAACGCTCATAGTGACCAAGGTCTAGGTCTGTTTCAGCACCATCTTCAGTAACGAAACATTCCCCATGCTCATAAGGATTTAGAGTACCTGGATCAACATTTAGATATGGGTCAAGCTTTTGAATAGTTACAGAATATCCACGTAGTTTTAAGAGTAAAGCAAGCGAAGAGGCCATAATCCCTTTTCCAAGCGAAGAGGTTACGCCTCCGGTAACAAATATGTATTTAGTATTAGACATGATAAGCCATTTTAAAAAATTAATAGTTGAATTAATCTGCAAATATAATTATTTTTTAGTTCGCTATAAGTATAATTGTATTAATTTTGCAATTGATGGACATAAAACAAAAAACAATAACAGGAGTTGCTTGGAGTGCAGTAGAAAGATTTTCGGTGCAAATAGTTCAATTCGTGGTGCAAATTATTATAGCTCGGCTTTTGTTTCCGTCCGATTATGGAATGATAAGTATGTTGGCAATCTTTATGGCAATTGCCCAAACCTTCACCGACGGGGGATTTGGAAACGCCCTAATACAAAAGAAAGACAGAACTAACACCGACTACTCAACAGTATTTTATTTTAATATTAGCGTAGGAATTATATTATCCATAATCCTTTTTCTTTCCTCTGGACTAATATCTCAGTTCTATAATATGCCAGAGCTAAAACCTATTGTACAGGTAATGTCTGTTAATTTAGTAATATTATCGTTTCAGGTAATACAAAAGACAATCCTAACCATAAAGATTGACTTCAAAACACAAGCAAAGGCATCTCTTATTGGAGTTCTTATTGGTGGAGCAATAGGAATAATAATGGCATATAAAGGTTATGGAGCATGGGCACTGGTTGCACAATTTACAACCATAAACATAATACAGACCGCTCTGTTTTGGTATTTCGTTAAGTGGAAACCCATAAGAGAATTTTCAAAAGACTCATTCAAAAGATTATTTAATTTTGGTTCGAAAATACTTGGAGCCAACCTACTTCAAACCATATACCTCAACCTATACACACTTGTTATAGGCAAACAATTTTCAGCAACCACACTAGGCTATTACTCAAGAGCAGACCAGTTTGCACAATTCCCATCATCCAATATCACAGGAATAATATGGAGAGTAACCTACCCAATAATGTCCGAAATACAAGACGATGACCTAAAACTAAAGCAAGTATTTAGACAATATATAAAGCTATCAGCCTTTATTGTTTTCCCAATTATGGTTGGGCTAGCAGCAATGGCAGAACCATTTATAATAATCATACTAACAGAGAAATGGAAAGGCATAGTGCCAATCCTTCAAATAATATCTTTCTATTATATGCTATATCCGCTAAACGCTATTAGTCAAAACCTAATGCAGGTAAAAGGAAGGAGCGACATGTTTTTTAGATTAGAAATAGTTAAGAAATTAATAGGAATAGCACTCTTATTTATCAGCTTACCATTTGGCATATACTACGTTTGTTCAAGCCTAATTGCTTATGGATTAATTAATCTATCAATCAATATCTACTATAACTCAAAACTAATAGATTTCAAAATCAAAGACCAGATAAGAGATATAATTAAAATATTCTTTGTCTCAATAATAATGGGTTTAGTAGTATATTCAATCAACCTCACCCCTCTTTCCAATATTCCAAAACTCCTAACAGGAACAATTATCGGCTCAATCACCTATCTAATCCTCTCACATATTACCAAGATACCAGAGCTCAAAACGCTAAGGAATCTTATTAAGAAATAAAATGCATAAACTACATTTATCTCCTCTAAAATATAAATACAAAAAAAGGCTATACTCTTTAATAATACCTTAAGGCTTATAGCTTTAATCAAGTCCTGTTTTATTGAATTGCAGTAATAAAGTCCTGAAACAAAGAATCAAAAAATTTAATCAGCCATTCAGTCTCAGAATCATGGCATGATACTGTCAACTTCATGGCATGATTCTTATTGATTCATGGCATGAAACAGAGCATATCATGGCATGAATCTGATATCATTACAGCGTTCAATTTTATTGTTTCCTTAATTCAAAAGACTGAAATCAAAAAAGAAAATTAATAATTAAAGAAAAAGGGAATTGATTTTTCATTTATCAATTCCCTTTGCAATATTAGTTGTTTGTTTTTGTCTTATGCGTCAATGTTTGCGTAAGTTGCGTTCTTTTCAATAAACTCACGTCTTGGTGGTACTTCGTCGCCCATAAGCATTGAGAATACTCTGTCGGCTTCGAAGGCGTTTTCAATGTCTATCTGGCGGAAGGTTCTAGTCTCTGGGTTCATTGTGGTTCCCCATAACTGGCTTTCACTCATTTCCCCAAGACCTTTATATCTTTGGGTTGAAACTCCATTTGGTCCTAGTTCTTCTTGGTATCTTATACGTTCTTCCTCTGTCCAACAATAGCGTTCTTGCTTTCCTTTTTTTACTAAGTATAGTGGTGGAGTTGCAAGGTATACGTGTCCATTTTCTATTAATTCTTTCATATAACGGAAGAAGAAAGTTAGGATTAGGGTTGCGATATGACTACCATCGACGTCAGCATCCGTCATAATAACTACCTTGTGGTAACGAAGCTTTTCGAGGTTAAGTGCTTTGCTATCTTCTGCTGTTCCTATCGATACTCCAAGTGCTGTGTATATGTTTTTGATTTCCTCTGAGTCAAGTACCCTGTGTTGCATTGCCTTTTCAACGTTTAGTATCTTTCCTCTTAATGGTAGAATTGCTTGGTATTCTCTATTTCTTCCTTGTTTTGCTGTTCCACCCGCTGACTGCCCTTCTACTATGTATATTTCACATTTTTCAGGGTCAGAGTTCGAACAGTCTGCAAGCTTTCCTGGTAATCCTGCAACTCCAAGAACGGTTTGTCTTTGTACAAGTTCTCTTGCTTTGCGTGCTGCATGCCTAGCTGTTGCTGCTAAAATTACTTTGCTTACTATTAACTTAGCTTCCTTTGGGTTTTCTTCCAAATAGTTGTTTAATAGTTCTGAAACCATTTGATCAACTGCTCCCATTACCTCACTATTACCTAATTTGGTTTTGGTTTGTCCTTCAAATTGTGGTTCTTGTACTTTTACTGATATTACTGTGGTAAGTCCTTCTCTAAAGTCATCTCCTACTATTTCGAATTTAAGCTTTTCCAACATTCCACTCTTATCGGCATAACTCTTTAGGGTACGAGTTAATCCACGACGAAATCCTGATATATGTGTTCCTCCTTCGTGTGTGTTAATGTTGTTTACGTATGAATGCAAGCTTTCGGTATAGGTTGTATTGTATTGCATTGCTATTTCAATTGGAATATCTTGTTTAATTCCTTCAATGCATATTGGTTCAGGAATTAGCTTTTCACGGTTTCCATCTAGGTATTCAATAAAATCTTTTAAACCATGTTCTGAATGAAATCTCTCAAATACAAAATCATCTTTGTCGTCTTTATATCTCTGATCGGTTATGGTTAACTCTAAACCTTTATTAAGGAATGATAGTTCTCTTAGTCTTGTGCAAAGTGTATCGTAATTGTATTCTGAGATTGTGAATATTGATGTATCGGGTAAGAAATGAGTTATTGTTCCTGTCTTGTCTGATGGGCCAACTTCTCTAACTGAATATAAAGGGATTCCCTTGCTGTATTCTTGTTCGTATTCTTTGCCATCTCTGTGAACACTTACTTTCATATCTGAAGAAAGTGCGTTAACACAACTTACACCTACTCCGTGAAGACCTCCTGAAACTTTATAGGATCCTTTATCGAACTTTCCTCCTGCATGCAAGACAGTCATAACAACTTCTAAGGCGCTTCTGCCTTCTTTTTCGTGCATATCAACAGGTATACCTCTTCCGTTATCCTCAACTCTAATTGAGTTATTTTCAAGAACAAAAACATCTATCTTAGAGCAGTAGCCAGCCAGTGCCTCATCAATTGAGTTATCAATAACTTCATAAACCAAATGGTGGAGTCCTCTAGTGTTTACGTCTCCAATATACATCGCAGGACGCAAACGAACTGCCTCCAACCCTTCTAAGACTGTTATATTATCAGCTGAATAAGCATTTTTTGCTCTTATCAATTCTTCACTCATTATTATAGTTGTTTTTTTTAAATCAATTTGCAAATATAAGGAAAAAAAATGAGATAATGGTTAGTTAGATACCGGATATTTTATTCTGGTGTGATAGACCGCTTGTAGTTTAAGCTTAAGATGTTGTTTGATGGCTGATATATCCTTAAAAGTTATATCTGCATTAGAAAACTGATTTGTTTTTATTTGCTCATCGATGATATTATCTACCAAATCACTAATTACTTTTTCGGAATGATCTGACATACTTCTTGAGGCTGCCTCAACACTATCTACCATCATTACTACTGCCGTTTCTCTTGAAAATGGTTTTGGTCCTTTATAGGTAAATATGTTTTCATCAATTGGTAGGTTTGGATGCTCTAACTTTTGTTTATTGTAAAAGTATTTTGTTTTACTTGTTCCGTGGTGAGTTCGTATGAAGTCAATTAATGGTTCTGGTAGTTTGTATTTATGTGCTAGTTTTACTCCGTCAACCACGTGCGAGGTGATTATTTGTGCTGATTCCTCATTATTAATTTCGTTATGTGGGTTGAAGCCTGTGTGTTGGTTTTCTATGTAAAACAATGGCTTAAGAGTTTTGCCTATATCGTGGTGAAGGGCACCTGCTCTTGCTAGTAGAGCATTTCCTCCAATTTTATGTATTAGTTCTTCTGCAATGTTAGCTACCTGAACGCAGTGCTGGAAAGTTCCTGGAGCTTTAACGGATAATTCTCTCAAGATTTTACTATTGGTGTCGGAATATTCTAATAAGGATAACTCACTAACATATCCAAATATCTTTTCAAAAATATAAATTAATGGGAAAGCTAATAGGGTTAGTGCTGCATTTATTGCAAAATAAGAGAATCTATATGGATTAATTTTGCTTAGGTCGGCATCTTGAATAAGGGTTAGGGCTATATATATAATTGAATAGGTTAAGAATACAAGTAAGCTTGTTTTGAAGAAATCTCTTCTTTTTTCCAACTGCTCCATGCTTATAATTACCATCATTCCAACCATTAGTTGATAGAATACAAATTCAAAACTATGAGGTGCAGAAAATCCTATAATGATTATATTTACCAAAAAGACATAGAGTGAGGATCGTGAGTCGAAAAACGTTCTAATTAGAATTGGAGTTAGACA
Source organism: Bacteroidales bacterium (assembly GCA_012837565.1). Taxonomy (GTDB): domain Bacteria; phylum Bacteroidota; class Bacteroidia; order Bacteroidales; family P3; genus UBA10566. The sequence goes on from DUQY01000075.1 coordinate 7,905, forward strand.
AAGTGGGGCTATGTATATGTATTGGGAGTTGATGTCAATTATTAATGATGTCGTTATAACCATAAGAATTATAACTAATAATATTAGGAGAATTTTCTTTGTGTCGTTATATAGCTCTGGAATTATGTATTTGAAAAAGAATAGCATTGCCAACAGTGCCAATGAAACTAATATAAACTGACCTATTATTTGTTTGTATTTAGTTTTCTGAGATGTGTATTGCTTCTCATATTCCTTTTTGTAAATAGATAAAGCCTCATATTTAGTGTCATCTATTTGTTCTCCTGTAAGAATGATTTGATCGCCCTTTGATATGGATTCTTTTATTGGAGATATATTATTTAATTGTATTTGTAGGTTCTTTTCAGTTACCTGCTCATTGAGTTGAAGGGGTGTTGTTATATCGGCTATTCTTATTTCATAGGGTATTGTATCTTTTACGAGATAGATAATATAGTCCAAGGGTAGCCCTTGTATTTCTTGAGGAAGTGATATAAATTCTCCTTTTTGAGCATCGAAATAAAGCTTTTTGTTTTTAACTATTGCATTTTTCTCTTCCTGAAATTCATTATCGGTTTTATAAATAGTGATATTGAATGGAGATATTAGGTTTTCATGCTCCCAGAAACTACTTTTTTGAAAATCGTATTTAAAGGTTTCGTTCTTTGGAGATATAAAAACAATTAATGCACTTGATATTAATATTAGAAAAACTTTGCCTACTGATGACCAAAACTTTCTAAACTTCCTCTTATTTGTTTTCACTTTGTTCTTTAATCTTTTTTGTTAATGACGTACAGAAAACAAAATCATTTAGTTCTTTGTTATCACTCTGGAATATGTTCTCTTTGTTACCTTCCCACCATAACTCTCCTTCATGAAGATAGTAAATATTATCACCTATCTCAACAACAGAATTCATATCGTGAGTATTAATAATGGTTGTAATATCGTATTCACGAGTTATATCATAAATTAATTCATCTATTAGAATTGAAGTTTGTGGGTCTAGTCCTGAATTAGGTTCATCACAAAACAAATACTTAGGTTTAGCTGCTATTGCCCTAGCAATTGCAACCCTTTTTTTCATCCCACCACTTAATTCAGAGGGCTTCATTTTATTTACTCCCTTTAGGTTTACTCTCTCTAATGAGAAGTTAACTCTTTCAAGCATCTTTTCATAAGTAGACCTTTGAAACATTCTAAGAGGATACATTACATTTTCTTCAATAGTCATTGAGTCGAAAAGGGCACCTGCTTGAAAGACCATGCCTATGTATTTCCTAATATCAATTTGTTCTGAGGGTGTCATTTTATTTAATGCATGACCTCCATAAAGAACATCGCCCTGCTCAGGAAGATATAGTCCAACTAGTGTTTTCATCAAAACAGTTTTCCCACTACCACTTAATCCAATGATTAAATTGCATTTTCCTTTAGCAAATTTAATATTAACATCTTTTAGTATTTGTTTTCCATCAAAGGATTTCGAAATATTTACAAGTTCAACCATTAGAAAAATAAATTAGTCATTAATAGATTAAGTAACATTATTATAACACTGCTCTGAACAACAGCCTTTGTACTCTGTATTCCTACTTCCACCGAGCCACCTTTCATGGTATATCCTCTAAAAGATGCTATTGATGAAATTACTATTGCATTAACTGCTGTTTTTACAATAGCATAAACAATGTCATATACAGCAAAGTCCATTCTTATACCCTCAATGTAGTGGAAAGTTGACAAGCCATTTACAGCTCCTCCAAGTCCTCCTCCTATTAATCCGATAAAAACACTTAAAATAATTAGAAGAGGAAAAAACACTAAACAAGCTATTACCTTTGGAAGTATTAGGTAGTTGGCAGTATTTACTCCCATCACCTCCATTGCATCAATTTGTTCTGAAATTCTTTGCGAACCTATTTCTGATGCTATCATTGAAGCACATTTCCCTGCCAAGATTAGAGATACAACTGTTGGGGCAAATTCCAAAACAATAGATTTTCTTGAAGCAAAACCATATATCCAAGAAGGATAGATTGGGCTATCAAGGTTAAGTATCATTTGAATTACAACTGCTGCTCCAACAAAAAGAGAAACAATGCAAACAATTGGGATTGATTTCACTCCCAAAGCGTCCATTTCATGAAGTATTTGCCTCTTAAATATATGCATATTCTGAGGCTTCCTAAATGCTTCTTTCATTAATAAAAGATATGCACCAAATTCTATGAAAAAACTTCTTAATCCAAACATTAGTAAATTTCTATTTTTGTTTTATCTCCATCTTGAGAAACTTTAATATTTCTCTTTTTCTTATCATTATTTTCAAGAATAGCCTCAGAAACTGCATCTTCAACATATTGTTGAATTGCTCTTTTCAAAGGTCTTGCTCCAAATTGCATATCTATTCCTTTTTCAATTAATAGATCCTTTAACTCAGAAGTAAATTCAATTTTGTACTCAAGGTCTTTAAGTCTCTTTACAAGTTTTTTAAGCTCTATATCTATAATTTCAATAATATCTTCTTTTTCAAGAGAGCGGAAGAAAACAATATCATCAACCCTATTAAGGAACTCTGGCGAAAAGGTTTTCTTTATGTCATTATCTATTATACTCTTTTCTATCTCCTCTACTTTACTTGTTCTTGCAGTTGTTGAAAACCCTACACCTATTCCAAAGTCTCTTAGCTTCCTACTTCCAACATTAGAGGTCATAATAATAATGGTATTCTTAAAATCAACCCTTCTTCCTATTGAATCGGTTAAGTGTCCGTCATCCATAATTTGTAATAAGATGTTAAACACGTCCGGATGAGCCTTTTCTATTTCATCAAACAAAACAATTGAATATGGATGCATTCTAACTTTTTCTGTTAACTGACCAGCTTCCTCATGACCAATATAGCCCGGAGGTGAACCAATTATCCTTGAAACACTATGCTTTTCCATATACTCACTCATATCCAAACGGATTAAGTTGCTTTCGGAATCAAACAAATATTTAGCTAACTCTTTTGCCAAATGGGTTTTACCTACTCCTGTTGGACCTACAAAAATAAACGAACCAATAGGACGGTTAGGGTCATTTATGCCTACCCTAGCTCTTCTTATTGATTTAGAGATTTTAGATACCGCCTCTTTTTGACCAACAACACTGGCTTTCAAGGCATCTTCCATTTTGAGTAGTTTCTTAGATTCGTCAGAGCTTACCTTCTGAATCTTCACCCCACTCATCATAGAAATAACATTAGCAATATCATTTTCGGTTACCTTAATATAGTTATTCTCTATTTCTTTTTCCCAAACCTTATACTTTACAGCTATATCATCGTTTAAATCATCAATTTCATTTTTAAGTTGTTTTGCTTTTTCAAATTCTCTTTTAATAACAACTTCTTTTTTCTCTGCCTCTAAGGCATTAATTTTCTTTTCAGTAGCAACAAGCTCATCTGGAACCCTTAGGTCTTTTACGTGTGCTCTTGCCCCTGCCTCATCCAATGCATCAATGGCTTTATCTGGCAATTGTCTGTCATTGATATATCTTTCAGAGAGATTAACACAAGCCTCAAGTGCCTTCAAATCATACCTTACCTTGTGATGGTCTTCGTATTTGAACTTAATATTCTTAAGTATAGTTAGGGTTTCGGCTGATGTAGTAGGCTCAATCATTACTTTTTGAAACCTTCTTTCTAAGGCTCCATCTGCCTCAATATTCTTCCTATATTCACTAAGAGTTGTTGCACCTATACATTGTATTTCTCCTCTTGCAAGTGCTGGCTTAAATATGTTTGAGGCATCTAATGAACCTGAGGCATTACCTGCTCCAACAATAGTATGTATCTCATCAATAAATAGAATTATCTCAGGATTCTTCTCAAGTTCTGTTATTAATCCTTTTAATCTTTCTTCAAACTGACCTCTGTATTTTGTTCCTGCAACAACTGAAGCTAAATCAAGAGTATAAATCTTTTTCTTATACAATGTGTAAGGAACTTCCTTTGCTTCAATCCTAAGGGCTAGTCCCTCTGCAATAGCACTCTTACCAACACCAGGTTCGCCTATTAAAATTGGATTGTTTTTCTTCCTTCTTGAAAGAATTTGTGCAATCCTCTCCATTTCAATCTCTCTCCCAACAATTGGATCTATTAAACCTAATTGAACTTGCTCTGATAAGTTTTTTCCAAAATTATCTAAGAATGGTGTAGGCTTCTTGTCGTTTTTCAAAGAACCAACTTTTTTATATTTCTTCATAGGAACTTTACCCTCAAAAGAAAAATCATCCTGAGTATCATCTAAGAAAAGAGGATTGTCGTTTGACTTGTATTTATAACTTGTTTCATCTTCGTCATCATCCTCCCCCTCTTCTGCATTTTCGTCTTTATAAGCCTCTGCTTGATTTTTTATCCATGAATGAATTATTTCGTAGGTTAATCCGTGACCAAAAAGAATATTTGCAACCAAGTTATTACCTTCTTTTAAAATTGCAGCCAAGAAATGTTCTGTACCAATTTCCTCAACACCTATATCAGTTGCTTCAAGAAAAGAAAGCTTAATAACTCTTTCTGTTTGTTTTAGAAGAGGCACATCTCTATCTTGATTGATAGTATTTAAGATGTTTTGCTTTTTATAGGTTTGTTCTATTTCCTTTTTAATAGACTGGGGATCAATATTAAAATCAGACAATATTTGCATTGCCTTACATTCTTTTTCACGTACAATACCTAAAAACAAATGCTCTACTCCGAAGAAATCACTTCGAAGCCTCATTGCTTCATCACTCCCTGCCTTTATTACGT
>DUQY01000076.1 GCA_012837565.1 Bacteroidales bacterium
AATATACATAGATGATATAATAATTAAAGGAATAAATATAACGGTAATAAATAAAGAGTAACTATATTTCTCTAAATTTGAAGCCGGTAATGTAAATATTTGTATTTTTTGCTTTGCTGCATCATTATATTCTTTAAAAGCGAAGATAGCAGTTATAATTATCCAATAAAAGCCAAATTCAGTATAATTACTAAAGGCATGTACTGCTATAATAACTAGTAATATTTTAATATAGTTCTGCCAATAAATACCTATATCTCTTTTGATAAGATTTACTAATCTGTTTAAACTTAATTCCATAAAGCCTAATTGTTTTTATTATTTGATAAAATTTCTTTGATTCTCTTCTTGTTTTGGAAAACTGCATTGAAGAATAATTCAATATCAAGATTGGATTCTTGCTTCTCGGTATTCTCCTTAATAAACATATTCCCACCTATGCTATCCTCAGAATAGAGAATCCCCTCTAGACTAGAAATATCTTTTTCCATTCCAAAATATAGCTTAGAGCAAATCTCATTATTACTGGAATTGATTAGGATATTCTTTTCATCCATAATCATTATACTATCTATTAGATTATGCAAATCCCTAACTTGATGGGTAGAAATAATAATAGTAGTCTCATCGTTCATTGCCCCAAGGATAATTTTCCTAAACTGAGCCTTGGAAGGGATATCCAAACCATTTGTTGGCTCGTCAAGAATCATTAACCTTGCGTGGGTAGCCAAACCAAAGGCAATTATAACCTTTTTCTTTGTTCCAAAAGAAAGAGATTTTAGATTGGACTTCCTATCCGTAATCTCAAATTCCTCAAGGTAATTATAGAAATCTACTTCCGAGAAACGAGGATAGAAAGCAGAATTAAGCTTAACGTAGTTTTCAATACTCATCTTATGTACATCAAATTCCTCGCTTAGGAAGAATATCTCTTGCAAAAAACCAACCTTCCTCTGCATTGGAGAAAATCCCATAATATCTATTTCTCCCGAATTGGGGAATAATAGACCTCCCATAAGTTTAAGTAAGGTCGTTTTGCCAATCCCATTCTTTCCCAATAAGCCATGTATATAGCCTTTTTCAATACTAAGCGATATATCGTCGATAACCATCTTATTTCGCTTATAGGAAAACTTTAAATTATTAATTTCAATCATTACGTTAGTGTATTAGTGTTGTATTACACTGCAAATCTATAACGCTTATTTCGATTTGTCAAGTTTTTTAACATCATTTAACTAAATAAAATCAATGTTAATTTTTCAATAACTTCTTATACAGGTGATTAATTAAAGATTGATTTTTTCTAAAAATGGTAATAACTTTGGTTTTTAGGGAGTAAAATATCTTATTTTTGGATAAAATTGATGCTATTTCAAAGAAGAAATTCCTGAAATCAAGTAATAAATAATTAGAATCAAGCATTAAATTTTTATCTCTTTGTTTAATCTTGCTGTGATGTACATCTAAAATTGCTAAGATGTACATCGCACGCTGCTAAGATGTACATCGGAAGAAGCTAAGATGTACATCTCAGTAAGCTAAGATGTACATCTCAGCAAAATGCTTCTTTGATTCAATAATTTATTACGGCGTTTTAAGAATTTAATACGGCGTTCCAGGAATTTTAATCTGCGTATAGATAAAATTACACCTTGTTTTGTATAGGTTTTGAGGGTTTTCGTCCTATTGAATAATAGAACAGGAGGAATGAAATCTCGGAATTACTATTTATAATTCTAAGTACGGGATTAGTTTCTCGTAGGATTTTTGATCTAAGATGTGGATAGGTCTGATTTGATCTAAGGACTTGTAATTATTTAGCTCAATTCGAAGTTTGATTATTGCCTTTGCTAAGTAGAAATCGATATAGGGGTGGGAGGATAGTTCTTTTATGGTCGCAGAATTGATATTTATCTTTTTTGGATTGGTATTTTCTATTTTTAAGTGCTGAATTATGCTATTATATAGGGTATCTGTCATTCCGTAAACTTCTTTTAGCTGCACTATTTCAACATATCCTCCAAGTTTTTTCCCATAAACATATATTCTTTTGCCAAAGGATGGTCCTATTCCTCTTAGGGCTTGTAGGTCTAAGCTATCCGATTGGTTTAAATCAAGTATTATTTGAGGTTTTGTAGGGAACGGTTTTGGGATATTATTGGTTGAGGTGGAGGTGTTATCGTTGTCTTTTCTCGCCTCTTTGTTATTTTGATTTGGAATGCGGACATAGGGCGACATTGCTTTATATAGGTCTTCTGTCATACAATAAAGCTTTTTTAGGTCTTGTGTTTCCTTAAATTTTCCGCCAGCTTTCACATAGTTAACTATGTTAGAGGCTTGCTTTTCCGATAATCCAAATTCTATTAGTTGGGTCTTGGTTATGGAGTTTGGGTTAAACGGAAAGGGGTTGTAGGTTCTTTTTGTTTTAGATGGATAGTCTCTTTCTTCGTATTTCTTATTGTTATTTCCTTCTGAATTATCCTTGTTTACAGAGTATAGGATATCGCTTTCATTAAATTCTGCGGTGCCTGTATTGCTGAAATATGAAAATATTATAACTATAATAGCGATTGCTACTCCAAGTCCTATGCCAATAAAAAAGATGATTCCTTGTTTTTGTTTCTTAGGCATAAAGGAATCATCTTTGTTAAATTTCATGGCTATTTACTTTGAAAAAAACTCTTCAAGAAACTTGTCAAGTTCTTCTGCGTGAAGATTCTTTGCTAGTATGTTTCCGTCGCTATCAACTAGGAGGTTGTATGGTATATATTGGAAGTCGTAGCGTTTTGTTATCTCATTTCCATCTCCAAACAGCGATAGCCAAGGTAGTTGGTTAGACTTTAGGTAGGCTTTCCATTCCTCAACTCCTCTATCAATTGATATGCCAACTAGGGTTAGGCCTTTAGTTTTGTATTTATTATTAATTTCTTTTAGGTGTGGCATTTCATCCTTGCAAGGCTTACACCATGATGCCCAAAAGTCTATAAGGAATAATTTACCCTTAATATCTCTTTCGGTATATGCTTTGCCATTTACATCAACAGCAGAAAAAACTAGCTTCTTTGAAGTCTCTTGTGCTAGTCTTCTCTCTCCAAGGAGTGAACACACAACTTCTTTCCATCTATTGTTCTTGCCGCTACTGCAAATGCTATTGCAATAATCTAATAATGGGTTTGCTTTGTCGAATTGCATATTATTGATTTGGGCAATAAGTAGCATATATGGGAATCCTGACTCTTGATAAGTATCAATATAAGGTTTATATATCTCAACGAACTTCTCATAGCCTTTATTTATGTCCTCAACCTTTAAGTCTCTAAATTCAAGCATTTGGTTCTGTGTTTTATCCCAAAACACTGTGAAATCCTCTGCGTGTTTGGAGCCTTTATAGCTGGTTTTAATTCTTCCACCTTTGTTATACTCATCAATATTAGTAAATTTAACGTCAATGGTTTTACCTTTCTCTAGTGGAAGAGGAACATTGGCATAGAATTTTTCATCATTACTTGCAATTTGAAGGGCACATTCAAGGATATTCTTATCGAAGTTAATGCTGTCAAGGTTAATTGAGATTTTACCGTCCTTGAATTCGGAGCTGTAAATTATGTTTTGATCGGAGTTAGTCATTTGGTCTGGACTTGCATAAACAATTGCAACAGTTCCTTCATTAACTTCTGGAATTTCGATATTAACTTTCGAATGATTTGTACAAGCTGTGAAAAGTACAGCTACCAATAAAGACAAATAAATTTTTGTTCTCATATATATTCTTGTTGATTTAGATGCAAAAATAAGAAAAACAAAAGATATTCAAATGAAAACCTAAGAATTAATGATAATAATTTTAATTTAGAATTAAATAGAGAAGAGTTTTTGGGCTGAACTTGTTGTTATTGAAGCTACTTCTTCAATACTAATGTTTTTGATTTCGCTAATCTTTTGTGCAATTATTGGTATATAACTGCTTTCATTTCTTTTACCCCTATAAGGTGATGGGGCAAGGTAGGGTGCATCAGTTTCTAATAGTATATCTTCAATATCTATTTCTCTTACTATATCGGTTAGTTTTGCATTCTTAAAGGTTACTACGCCTCCAATGCCAATCTTAAAGCCCATTTCAATAACTTTCTTAGCTTGGTTTAAGTCGCCAGAGAAACAATGGAAGACTCCTTTAAGTGATTTATCGTGGCATTGTATTTGTTTTTTCAATCTATCTAGTGATTGGAAAACCTCTTCAAACCCTTTCCTTACGTGAATAACAAGAGGGAGGTTTCTGTCCATTGCCCAATGAGCCTGTGTTTCAAAGGCAATGATTTGTTCTTCAATAAAGGTCTTATCCCAATACAAATCAATCCCTATTTCCCCAATAGCGCATATGTTTGCCTTATCTAATAAGAGTTCGATTTCGTTAAGTTGTTCTAAGTATGAATTATCGATTGATGTAGGATGAAGTCCTAGCATAGGGTGGAAGCAATCGTCCATTTTGCAAAGCTCAAGCATTGGTGCAATTGATGCAATATCAATATTAGGCAAAAGAATCTTGTTTACATTAGACTGCTTGGCTCTAAGGATGGTTTCAGAAATGTCTTCCTTAAATTCTTGGGCATAAAGATGGGAATGTGTGTCTACAAAATTCATAAGGCCTTAGTTTTAAAACAAAAAAAGCCCTACCTGATAAAGGAAGGGCTTTAAAGCATATCAATTAAATATGTTATAAAGTAGCAATTCTTTTCATACATTTTGATTTAAGGTTTGAAGCCTTGCTCTTGTGTATGATTGAACGTTTAGCTAATCTATCAATAGATGATATTAGCTTAGGTAGCTTTTCTTCTGCAATAGCTTTGTCTTCTAAAGCTCTGAAGTCTCTTAAAGCATTACGCATTGTTTTTGCATAATAGCGATTAGCTATTCTTTTTTTTTCGTCTGAGCGAATTCTCTTTAGTGAACTCTTGTGATTTGCCATAATTTCTTTATATATTTAGTACCCCGTAGGGGATTCGAACCCCTGGTTTCTAGAATGAAAATCTAGCGTCCTAGGCCTCTAGACGAACGGGGCGTCTATTGCTTTTTCGCTGTGCAAAGGTAGACCCTTTTTCGATATCTCCAAATCTTTTCGCAAAAAAATGATAAGTATTTTTGCACACTATTATTTATCTTGCTTAAACTCAAAGCCTAAACGTTTTCCTGTGATTTGTTTTTTTATTGCTTGATTTGATTTAATTTCGCCAATTGTAGAGAATTTTACCTGATCGAACGGTGGAGTTAACAGATCAAAACTATTAACATATTCCATTGAAGACTTAATTATATTGAAAACTGAATCTTTACTCATTATTGCTTTGTGAAAACTAGTGTAAAGAAGTCCAACCTCACGCTTACCTTCAATAAAGTAATGATTGTCCTTATTAATAAATACTCTTCCTATAAGATACCCAATATCAAAGTCCCTATCATATTCAAAAGAATCACTCAGGAAATTATAAATATTTATCATTCCACAATAGGAACGCTTCTTGTCTTCTTTTATATAAGGAATTTTCATAACCTCATGTAGTCTGGGAAACTCAAAAACATTCGTATGTTGTAAGAAAACCAAGGTATCGGAACCGAAACTAAGTTTAAATTCAAAATCACCTATATCTTCAAACTTAGAATCTGTTATTGGGAAGGAATTATTAAACTCAAGAGCAATTGCTTTCGATGCATTCTTAAAATCTTCAAATGCTTGATGAGTGTTTTTACTTACTAAGTTTCTTAATTCTGTCTTTTGTTGAATTAAATTACCAATTTCACTGCAATCCATAACTGATATTTTATAGTAAAAAGAATTTGTTTTTATAAAAAAGCCCTGAAGAATAATGAATCCGTCAGGGCTTTGTTTTAAGTAATCTGGTAATTATTCAGGACTAATTGCTTCAACTGGACAAGCGTCTGCGCAAGTTCCACAATCAGTACAAGCTGCTGGATCAATTTTGTAAATGTCTCCTTCAGAAATTGCCCCTACTGGACATTCATCTATACATGTGCCGCATGCAACACAATCTTCAGAAATTTTATAAGCCATGACTTAAATAATTTTGGTTTGTAATTAAGGTGCAAATATATGATTTATTTCTTAAATTTGCCCCAAAATTGAACCCAAACATTAGATATTATGAAATCAAAAACGCTAACATCCTTATTGTCAAAGACAATTGTTATAATTTTAACTATCCTTATGACATCTTCTTGCACAAATGGCAAAAAAGAAGTTATATCTTACTACGAAAATGGTAATCCTAAGCTAGTTTACTACATAAAAAAGGACGGTGAGATGAAATATAAGGTTGCTGAAAAGATGTATTATGAAAATGGCAAGCTTAAATATGAAGGAAATTTCGAAAATAATGAAAGAACAGGTAAATGGACTTATTATTTTGAAAATGGGAATAAGTTTTCCCAAGCTAATTACACAAACTCTAAGAGAGGAGAAGATATAGAAGTATATAAAGCTGATAAAACGAAGATTGTAGGGAAAATGGATAAGGTGGAGGAAGTAACTTTTTATCCTGATGGAGCTTTAGCTGCAATTAAAATAAAATACGATGGGTTTGAAAAGGAATATAAGTTTTTCCCTTCTTTCCAATTGTTAGAAGAAAGAAATACCAAAGGAAACCTATTGAATGGTGAGTCTTTATCCTTTTTTGAAAATGGAAATATAAACTCAATAAATTACTTCAAAGACGGAATGCAAGACAGTGTTTATGTTTTGTATTTTGAAAATGGTTCAACCCAAATTAAGGGAAGCTTTAAAATGGATGAGAGAGTAGGGAAATGGGAATTTTTTAAAGAAGACGGAACCATAGATGGAGAAGAAGTATATTCAGATGATGGCTCAATAATTAAATCAAGGAGCACAGGTATGCAGATGTTTGATAAAGACGGCAACGAAATCATTTTATAAAGTCCACAAATTATTTATTCACATTAAAAAATTAAGAATATGCGTAAACTATTAACCATTACCTTAATGCTTATCATAACAACAACATGTTTGTTTTCACAAACTCTTGATAAGATTTCAATTGAAAAGAAGTCAAGCGAGGCTTCATTTTCCCTTAATAAAGAAAAGTATAAAGCATATTTTGGAATAACTAATGAGTCAAGAAGACCTAAGATACAATTTAGCGGCAAAACTAATTTCACCTATGATTCACAATTTCAAGATGCTAAATTAGATTTTGAAATATTCTCAAATCCTAAGCTAAACTTCTCTTATCTAGTAATAAACACCTATTTCGGAATAACAATGGGGGCGGAAGTTTATTTAATAGACAAAGACTATCAGTTTATACCTCTAGGACATTTACCAGTAGGTGCCTATAATTGTATTGGAGATGAGAAAATGAATTATAATAGTATATTATCATATCTTTCAATATTCTACACAAAAGAAAAGACCTATTTTTCATTTGAAGTTCCCTTAATTGTGCTTAACCCTGGTCAGACTACCGAACAAATAGTAGAAAGTAATAAGATACATTATACCTTAGTAGATAGAAAACTTAAACGAAACCTTACAGAATAATTAAAAATGAAATTTTCAGATATTGAAATAATGTCACCCGTAGGCTCTTATGAATCATTGATGGGAGCAATACAAGGTGGTGCAGACTCTGTTTACTTTGGAGTTGGAGAATTGAATATGCGATCTCGAAGTGCAAGCAATTTTTCAATCGAAGACTTACGAAAGATTGTTGAAATTGCACAAGAGCATAACCTTAGAACCTATCTAACACTAAATACAATAATCTACGACCAAGAACTAGATTATATGAGAGAGGTTATAGATGCAGCAAAAGAAAGTGGAGTAAGTGCAATAATAGCAGCTGACCTTGCGGTCATATCTTATGCAAGAGAAATCGGGGTGGAGGTGCATCTTTCAACCCAATGCAATATAACAAATATAGAGGCAGTTAAATTCTTTTCCCAGTTTGCAGACGTAATTGTAACAGCTCGTGAGTTATCCTTAGATAAGGTTAAAAGCATAACTGAGTATATAAAAGAAAACAATATCAAAGGACCATCAGGAAACCTACTTCAAATAGAATGTTTTGTTCATGGAGCTCTTTGTATGGCTGTTTCAGGCAAATGTTATATATCCTTAGATAACGCAAACAAGAGTGCAAATAGAGGTGCCTGCCTTCAATATTGTCGCCGCCCATATAAAGTAACCGATATGGACGGAGGGACAGAACTAGTTGTAGACAATAAGTATATAATGTCGCCAAAGGATTTGAAAACGCTTGACTTCTTAGACAAACTACTAGATGCAGGAGTAAGGGTTTTGAAAATTGAGGGAAGAGGACGCTCTGCAGAATATGTGAAGACAGTAACAAGAGTATACAAGAAGGCAGTTAAAGCCTATTTTGATGGAGAGTTTACAGAGGAGAATAAGGCAATTTGGAATGAAGAGCTAAGAACTGTTTATAATAGAGATTTTTGGGATGGGTACTACCTTGGACAAAGAATAGGAGAGTGGACAGAACAATACGGTTCCAGATCAACAAAGGTTAAAGAATTCATTGGGACCTGCACAAATTACTATAAAAATATAGGCATTGCGGAAATAAAACTTGAAACGGGGAGTTTATCTATTGGGGATGATATAATAATTCTTGGGCCTACCACAGGAGTTTATGAAGATACTATAAAAGAAATAAGGGTGGACTTAAAAGCAGTTGAGAAGTCGGTGAAAGGAGAAACGTTTTCAATCCCCACAACTGAAATTATCCGCCGAGGAGATAAATTATACAAAATAAAAGATGCTGAAATTTAATTACCATAACCATTCCACATATTGCGACGGCAAGAGTTCCCTTGAAGAAATGACCCTTTCGGCAATTGAGAAAGGACTTAGCTATTATGGGTTCTCTGCTCATAGCCCTGTTCCTTTTGATAACGATTTTGCTTTACAATATTCAGAATTACAAAACTACTTAGACCAAACCAGACGACTTAAAACAAAATACCAAGACAAGATAAAGCTATTTACATCAATGGAATTCGATTATATTCCTAAGCTCTCTGAAGATATAAGAGAAAGAGCAGAGGAGTATAATTTAGATTATATTATTTCATCTGTTCACTTAGTTAATTCCGAAAATGGATTATGGTTTATTGATGGCTCAAAACAAGAAAGCTATGATAAAGGTCTAAGAGAATATTTTGGAGGTGATATTAGAAAAGCAGTAAAAGCATTCTATGACCAAACAAATGAAATGATAACGAAAGTTAAACCTAATATTGTAGGACATTTCGATAAGGTTAAGATGCATAATAAGGATAGATACTTCAAGGAAGACGAGACTTGGTATAGGGATTTGGTAATACAGACCATCGACCTTATGAAAGAAGAAGACCTAATCTGTGAAGTAAATGCAAGAGGCCTATATAAGGGTCGATCAAACGACTATTTCCCACAAACCTCTTGGGTGAAAGAACTTGCCAAAAGAAATGTAAAAGTAACCATATCCTCCGATTCACATAAGGCAGATGAGGTTGATATGCTTTTTGCAGATTGTTGGGATCATCTAAAAGCTTGTGGACATAAGGAAGTATGGTATTTTGATGATCAGTGGAAACCTATATCTCTATAATGGAAGAAATAGAAAATCAAATTGAGATTCTAATAACAGAGGACGGTTCATCGAGCCTAAGAAGAAAAGATTTGCAAGAAGGATATCACTCAACCTTTGGGGCAATTGCAGAAAGCAGACATATATTTATTGAAGCAGGTCTAAGAAAGGTTGGGAAGCTTCCAGAGATTAATATTTTGGAAATAGGATTTGGGACAGGGCTCAATGCAATTCTAACAATAGAATTTGCCAACAAAGAAAACCAATCGATCAATTACCAGACAATAGAGAAATATCCCCTTAAAAAAGATATAATATCTCAGCTTAATTATGGTGAAATACTTCATTTAGAAGAAGAGTTTGATAAAATGCATAAGTTTTCGTGGAATGAAACCAATGAATTAAACCCATATTTCACCATTCACAAGATAGATAAGCCAGCAGAAGAGATTGTCTACCCAAAAGACTTCTTTCATTTAATTTATTTCGATGCCTTTGCGCCACAGTTTGAAGAAAAACTTTGGAGAAAAGAAGTATTCGAAAACCTATTCTTATCCCTAAAAAAAGGAGGTATCTTAGTAACCTATTGTTGTAAGGGCGAAGTGAAAAGAATGCTTAAATCATCAGGCTTTGATATAGAAAAGCTTCCTGGACCCAAAGGAAAAAGAGAAATTCTTAGGGCAATAAAGAGCTAAATACTTATAATAACTTCCTGAATCTTCATTTTCGTAATCCTCCATTGCCAATGGAGAGGGTATTCATTGCCAATGAAGGATTGCTCTATTGGCAATGAACGCTCATCGAATCAAATAAATAAATAATTAAAAGCCTAATATAAATTATTATTCCTTAGTTTTATTTTAATATGCTCTTGCGAAAACTACTCTTTTGTTTGAAGGCTGACCGCTAAATATACATTTACCTTCTTCTTCTTTTGCATTTAGTGGTACGCAGCGAATGGTTGCTTTGGTAATCTCCTTTATCTTTTCTTCTGTTTCAGGAGTGCCATCCCAATGACATGAAAGGAATCCTCCTTTTTCAATTTCCACTAAGAATTCTTCCCATGTATCGACCTCTCTTGTGCTGTTTTCTCTAAATGCAAGGGCTTTATTATATAGGTTTACTTGAATATCTTCTAATAGTTTTTCTATCTTATCAGTCAAACCCTCAATTGGCAAAGTTTCCTTGGTTAAGTTATCTCTTCTTGCAATCTCAACTAATCCTTGTTCAAGATCTCTTGCTCCTAAGGTTATCCTTATAGGCACTCCTTTAAACTCATATTCGTTGAATTTCCAACCTGGTTTATACGCATCCCTATTATCGTATTTTACTGATATTCCTTTGGTTTTTAGTTCAGCACATAGCTTTTCTGCTTCCTTATCAACCATTGCTTTTTGCTCTTCTCCCTTCGAAATAGGGATAATAACAACTTGTATTGGTGCAAGATTTGGAGGAAGAACTAAACCCTCATCATCGGAATGGGTCATTATTAAAGCTCCCATTAGCCTTGTTGAAACTCCCCATGAGGTTGCCCAAACATATTCTAATTTATTTTCTTTTGAAAGGAACTTAACATCGAAAGCCTTTGCAAAGTTTTGTCCTAAGAAATGGGATGTACCTGCTTGAAGTGCCTTCCCATCTTGCATAAGTGCCTCAATACAATAAGTATCTAATGCTCCTGCAAATCGTTCGTTAGGTGATTTATATCCTTTTAGCACTGGCATTGCCATAAACTTCTCTGCAAAATATGCATATACTTCTAACATTTTCTTTGTTTCAATAACTGCTTCTTCCAGTGTTTCGTGAGCTGTATGTCCTTCTTGCCAAAGGAACTCAGTTGTGCGAAGAAACATTCTTGTTCTCATTTCCCAACGAACAACATTTGCCCATTGGTTGCAAAGAATTGGAAGGTCACGATATGATTTTATCCATCCTCTATAAGTATCCCAAATGATTGTTTCACTCGTTGGTCTAACAATTAATTCTTCTTCGAGTTTAGCATCTGGATCTGGTTCAAGACCTGTCCCATCAGCCTTTGCTCTTAGGCGGTGATGAGTTACAACGGCACATTCTTTTGCAAAGCCCTCAACATGTTCTGCTTCCTTTTCAAAATAGGATTTAGGGATAAAAAGAGGGAAGTAAGCGTTTTGATGACCTGTTTCTATAAACATATCGTCTAATGCTTTTTGCATTTTTTCCCAAATTGCATAACCATAAGGTTTGATTACCATACAACCTCTAACTGCAGAATTTTCAGCCAAATCAGCCCTAACTACAAGTTCATTATACCATTCAGAATAGTTATCAGCACGTGTTACAAAATCTTTTGCCATTATATTTATTAGTTTTGTATTTGATTATTTATTAGATTTGCAAAGATACAAATAATAATAACTGACTAAAAATAATTATGATATACGGAGATTTATTATTCGTTAAGGATGGTTTGGCATAAATCTTGCTATATTTTAATTGCAGGAACTAAAAAAGATTAGAAACAAATAAAACATATAGATATGAAAACACTAAAAATCAGTTTTTTTGCCATTGCAATAACAACTATCTTCTCTCTGAGTAGTTGTTCTTTGCAGTCGGGGATGCAAGGCTTCGACGACATTTATTATAATCCTAAGGATGTTGAGCAATATCAAGAAGTAGAGAAAATGACAACTCGTTCTTCAAATTATGATATTGATAAACAAAAAAACTATGCCGATAATTCAAGGACATATAACGAAAGATTAAGAACACAAAACAGTTCAGAAAGCAATCAAACTCAAAACAATCAAGAGAGTAATTATTATAATGAATCCCAAGACTCATTAAATTATAATAACTCTCAACAAGAAAGTTATTCCGATGATTCTTATCTTAATTATGATGAAGATGATTACTACGATTATGCATATTCTGCACGTATTCGCCGCTTTCATAGCCCTTATATTTGGTCAAGTTATTATGATGACTTCTATACCAACCTTTATTGGTACAACTATAACCCAATGTCTTGGGGAACAAGCATCTATTTAGGATATAGCTGGTGGTACCCTTCTTACTATCATCATAGTCCACATTATTGGGCATATAATAGCTGGGGATACAGTCCTTGGGGATTTGGATACAACCATTGGGGATATAATCCTTATTATTATGGCTGGGGATATTCACCTTACAATAATATATGCTATTATAACCAAAGCGACCGAAACTCAAATTTCTACAGAACAAGATCTTCTTTCGACCCAAATAATGGTGCAGGACAAAGAAGTGGAGGTTTAAGAACAGGAAATTTATCAAGTAAAACAGGAGGGAAATCATTCGGAGAACGATATAATAGTAGGAATGGTAGCATTTCAACCAACCGCACCATTAATGCAAATCAATTAAATAGAACAAGAAGCAATGATAACACAAATAATAGAACTCTTGCTAATCAAAGACTAAACAGCAGAGGAGATAATAATGCTCGAAGTTTAGATCAAAAGAAGAATCCGAATAACACTACAAATAATAGATTCAACAAACCAGAAAGAACTCAAACTACAGAGCGTAGTGATGTAAACAGACAAGTAAATCCTAATAATAACAGACAAGTTAATCAAAATACAAGTAGCCGTAGGATTGATAACACAAACACAAATACTAACCGTAATTCAAGAACCTATAACCCACCTGCATCACGTCAGCCTAGAACCAATAATGAGTTTAGAACTAACACAAGACAAAACACAAGGACAAATGTAAACACTCCAATAAATACTAGAACTAATAATTCTTACAGAAACACAAACTCTAATCCTACAAGACAAAATGTTAGCCCTACAAGAACCAATACTCCTACAAGAACATACAATAATACTAGTACGCCAGCACGTTCTTCATCTGTTAAGTCTTCTTCAAGCAGTAGCAGTTCTCGTTCAACAGGAACTTCTTCTGGAAGCCGTTCAGGTGGAAGTAGCTCTGGTGGATCACGTTCAGGAGGAGGAAGAAGATAATTCAAAATTAATAACAACATATTTTAGATAAGTAATCAAACAAAAAAACAGAAAATATGAAAAAGATATTTTTATTAGCTGCAAGTCTTTTCCTAGTAGGAAGCTTGTCAGCCCAAACGATAACAGATGCTTTGAGATTTTCTCAGATGGGACTAAACGGATCATCGAACTACATCTCAAGAGCAGGAGCAATTGGAGCACTTGGAGGAGATTTAACCGCAGCAAGTTATAACCCAGCAGGATTAGGACTTTTCAACTCCAATGAATTGTCAATGTCAACAGGATTCTATGGCAGCTTTACCAATGCCAATGCCAATGGACTTTTATCATCCGACAATAGATCTAACTTTAATTTAGGGCATATTGGAGGCCTGGTATTCTTCAAACCAAATAGTAGCGACATTAAAGGGTTTCAATTTACATTCACATTAAACAGGCTTAAGTCTTTTGGAAATAGAACAATATTCCAAAGAAATGGTTTAAACGATTCTTATATTTCTCATATAATTGATAATCGATATGATGATGCTTATATGCGTGACTTCTACGAATCTTATGCTGTTGATATTGATACAATAAATGATGTGTACACATCTGTTTTCCAAAATGGCAGATTCAACCAACTACGTTCCTTTACCGAATCTGGTTCTGTAAATGAATTCTCTATGTCTTTCTCAACCAATATTAATAATTTCATTTATCTTGGAGCAACATTAGGAATTCCTATTGCAAACTACCATTCAAGCGAGTCGTTTATGGAAGAAAGATTAGATGTTACCGGAACCCCTACCGACAGATACATTTATAATGAAATAAAGGATATTTATGCAACAGGAGTTAACCTTAAAATTGGTACAATTATTAGACCTGTTAACTGGTTCCGCATTGGTTTAGCAATACACACCCCAACCTATTATTCAATTGAAGATAATCTTTATTCAGATGTTTCATACCAAAAATCAAGTGGAGGAGATTGGGACCCTGTTACCTATAATCTTCAAACTCCATTCCGTTTCTTAGGCTCAGCAGCTCTTGTGCTTGGTGATAATAAATCAATTATTGCAGGAAGTCTATCAGGAGATTATGAATATGCTGATTATAGCAATATGAAATATAGATTAAGTAATAATATACTAGCAGAAAACAATATCAACACAGCTATAGCAGATTATTTCCGTCCAACCAACACTTTGAGAATTGGAGGAGAACTTAAAATGGGAACAATAGCACTAAGAGGAGGTTATTGTATTATGGATAATCCTTATAGCGATAATAAAAATGATGCAGGAGCAGCTTCGATAACTGCAGGTATTGGCTATAGAGCAAATAACTATTATATTGATTTAGGATATGCTTTCACTTCTGGTAAATCCAAATTTACAGAATATGAATCAACCTCAGCATTAGACAATAGAGTGATTAATTTAGATCACCAAAGTCATATTGCTCAATTAACTTTCGGAGCAAGGTTCTAATTCCAAATATTATAAATTACGAAAAGGAGTTCAATTGAGTTTGAGCTCCTTTTCTCTTATAATGAAATGCCAAAAATTTTTGGGTGCCTAAAAGTAAAATTACTTATTTTGCTGTATGTATATACTCAAAAAATCAAATACAATGAGCTTAGGCAAGTTGAGAGAGCATTTATTATAATTAAAAGGGATAAGAGTTATGACGCAAAATTTCGTTTCCAATCTTCTAATACTATTCATGAAAACAAGCTCGAAAACAAGACAAAATTAAAACGCTATAATAATTTACTGAAACGCCGTTTTAAAAAAATAAAACGAAGATTCAAGAAAT
>DUQY01000077.1 GCA_012837565.1 Bacteroidales bacterium
AAATAATTGGCGTTCTCTTTAATTACAAAACAACTGGATACATTGTCTTTCAAAACAAATCAAATAAACTCTTAATAAAATTCTTCCTTGTTTACGGGGCTGTATATCTAATAAATGTAATTGAGCTATTTTTCCTAAAACAATCCCCCCTCTACGATATCATACTTTCCACAGATTGCTTTAGCTTCATACATAGTCTTCCGATAGATACTAGTAAGTTAGGTAATGTGATTGGTCAGGCTATAGTTATCTTGCCAAATGCTATTATTACTTTCTTTCTAAATAAAATATTTGTATTTAAGGAGGCAAAGATGCAGCAGGAGGTTCTTGAAGCAATTGACACCCTTATTGAAGAGGAAGAAGAAGAATATCAAAATTCATAAATAAATAAATAAATAAATAAAACCTATTTAAAAGTAAATGAAACAAGATTAATGGTGTTATGATATTGTATTAAAAACAAATTAAAAAATAAAAGTATGAGAAAAATTATTACTATTTGCGCTGCTTTTCTATTAAGCACATCAATGTTTGCAGGAATTGTTATTGGAACAGTTGGTACTGGAAACTTCGTTGATTGGGAAAACGTATCAAGCCCTGCATTTGGATTAGATTTCAATAATGATGGAATCTTAGAGTTTAAACTTAGTAATATCGGGTTTGATATCGAAAACATTAACTGTTACATTGAATACAACCCAACAAATCCTATCACTAACATTTGGGCAGCAGGAACAGCTGATGAAAATTGGGATATTCCAAAGAACTTAGCTTTTAACACTCAAGTTGGTGCTTCAGGAAACTGGATTGGAATGGGTGACTGTTCTATGACAAACTGGTCAGACGATAGTCCTGTTTTTGCAGTAGGAACAACAGCTTATATGGGATTTCGTTTCAAAATAGGTGCTAATACTCATTATGGTTGGGCAAAGGTTATTATTAGCGGAACTGCAGCATTAGGATATACTACAGTTTTCCAACAAATAGCATACGAATCAACTCCTAACACCCCAATTGCAGCAGGACAAACAGCACAAGTTGGATTAAATGATATTTCTTCAACTAATCTATCAATTTATCCTAACCCTGCAACTGACGTAGTAAATGTTATTGGTGCTCAAAACTCATCAAAGATTGTTATTTCAAATGTTTTAGGCCAAAAAGCAATAGAAGTTTCTCCAAACACAAATTCAATAAACATTGAATCATTGAAACCAGGTGTTTACTTCCTTACTATATTTAATGGAAATAAAACCTCAACAAAGAAATTAATCAAGAAATAAGGTTAATATTAATTAGGGAGAATGCAATTCGTCCCTACATATCAAACGATAATTCTTAGACATTAAAAAAAACGGCTCATAAGATTAATACCTATGAGTCGTTTCTTTTTTCCCTGGCTTTTACTATGCGACACCCAAAAATCTGTCTCAAAAGTTATAAATAATCTTCTATGGCTATTAATGCAAAATACAATAAAAAGACTTGATATAAATTTGAAAACATTAGGTCTTTATGAAACGCTGTTTTAATTTCTTGAAACAGCGTTTCATTTTTTTAAAACAGCGTTTCAGTAAATTATTATAGCGTTTTAATTTTGTCCCTTTTTCGGGCTTATTTTCATGAATAGTATTAGAAGATTGTAATCTGATATGGAGATTAATACAAAATATAGTAAAAAGATTAGTCAAAGTCAGGTGAATGCAATTCGCCCCTAAATATCAAACGATAATTCTAAGATATAAAAAAAACGGCTCACAAGTTTAATACCTATGAGTCGTTTCTTTTTTTTATATAGACTACTTAGTCTATAATGATGTCTTATGCTTTGTTATCAGAGCCTAGAACATTTTTACATTTATGTATATATAGTTCCTTTAAGCTTTCTCTTGCTGGTCCTAAGTATTTTCTTGGGTCAAACTCAGCTGGCTTATTATTCATTACTTCTCTAATTGCAGCAGTCATTGCTAAACGTCCGTCAGAGTCAATGTTTACCTTACAAACTGCAGATTTAGCTGCCTTACGTAATTGCTCTTCTGGAATTCCAACAGCGTCTTTAATTGCTCCACCATATTTATTGATTGTAGTAACCAAGTTTTGAGGAACTGATGAAGAACCGTGAAGAACGATAGGGAATCCTGGTATACGTTTTTCAATTTCTTCTAATATATCAAAACGAAGAGGAGGTGGAAGAAGAACTCCATTTGCATCTCTTGTACATTGTTCTGGTTTAAATTTATTAGCACCATGTGAGGTTCCAATAGAAATAGCTAATGAGTCAACTCCTGTTTTCTTAACAAAGTCTTCTACCTCTTCTGGGCGAGTGTAATGGCTATGTTCTGATGATACGTCATCTTCTACTCCTGCCAAAACTCCTAATTCTCCCTCAACTGTAACATCATGTTGGTGTGCGTACTCAACTACCCTCTTAGTTAGAGCTACGTTTTCATCATAAGGAAGATGAGATCCATCTATCATTACTGATGAGAAACCATATTCAATACATGATTTACATAGTTCGAAAGTGTCGCCATGGTCAAGGTGAAGTACTATTGGAATATTGCATCCAAGTTCTTTTGCATACTCAACTGCTCCTTGTGCTAAATAGCGAAGGATGGTTTGGTTTGCATACTTTCTAGCTCCTGAGCTGATTTGCAGTATTACTGGTGATTTAGCTTCCACACAAGCTTGTATAATTGCTTGCATTTGTTCCATGTTATTGAAGTTGAATGCTGGTATTGCATATCCACCTTCAAAGGCTTTAGTAAAAATTTCTCTCGAATTCACTAAGCCAAGTTCTTTGTAACTTACCATATCGATTAATTTTTGGGTTTGTAAAAAAAAGTTTACTTCTTATCTATAATTTCTTTAATTATATTCTCTATTCTAGTATATAGTGGTTTACCTATTTTAGTCAGTGGTAGTCGAAGATGATTTTGTGATAGCTCCATAATCTCTAATGCTGCTTTAATTCCTGCTGGGTTGCCTTCTTCAAATACTGCATTTGCAAATGGTAATATCTTATAATGAATTTCTCTTGCTTTCTTAAAGTCGCCCTTTAAACAATGATTGACCATTGTACTCATTTGTTTTGGAAGAGCATTTGCTACGACAGAAATAACTCCTGTTAGTCCTATGCTCATTAGTGGAAGTAAGAGCGCATCTTCTCCCGATATAACATTAAAATTCTTTGGTTTCTTTAATATAATTTCCATACATTGTGCAAAATTGCCTGATGCTTCTTTTATACCTACTATATTTGGAAATTCATGAGCAAGTTGAAGACATGTTTCGGCAGATATGTTGGAAGCTGTTCTTCCAGGAACATTATATAGGATAATTGGAATAGGACATACCTCTGCAATTGCCTTATAATGTTCATAAATTCCTTTTTGAGAGGGTTTATTATAATATGGTGCAACAGATAATATGGCACTTATGCCTGTGAAGTCTGTTTTGGATATTTTATCAACTATATGTGATGTGTTGTTTCCTCCCATTCCAACAACGATTGGAACTCGGGAATTAACGGCATCAATGGTGTAGTCAATAACTGCCATTGCTTCTTGTTCTGTTAGGGTTACAGATTCTGCAGTTGTTCCTAAGCAAACAATATAGTCTACTCCATTTTTAATAATGTGTTCAATAATGCTACCTAGTGCCGTAAAGTCTACGTTTCTTTGTTTGTGAAATGGAGTAACTACGGCAACTCCAGTGCCTTTAAAATCCTTGTTCATAATAATAATACTGTTTATTATTTTAAATATTTATTTTAGAAAGATAGTGAATTATTTGGTTCCTATATTCTTTCATATTTACTTCTTTCAGCTTCAAAAGCAAATCAAAATGCTTTCTGTTGTTCTCTGTGTCGATTGCTATTTTAAACTTAGCCTTTGAAAGTGCTGCTATGTAGAATGGTGCAAAGTCTTCTTTTATTGAGAAGTTGACAAGCATATCAAACTCCTTTGATAAAAACTCTGTAACATGCATCCCTGTTGGAATTTGCATTAGTCCTAATTCCTTATCGGTACAAAGTGTTATATTAAGGGTCTCTATAAACCAAAGTGGCTTCAAGTTACCATAAAACACTCCCATTATCTCTACTTTGGCTTTCTTATCCTGAAACTCCTTTATCAGGCTTTTCATTATATCCCAATTTATTTCTTTGTCTACCAAACAAACTATACCTACAGTTTTTGCCGAATTTAGAGAAGAAACTTGCTTCTCTCTTTGATGTTGCTTTAGCTTGGCTTTTAACACAAAAGATTGCACAAAACGCCTTATTTTGTCTAACATGTGACTATAAGATTTCTTTTAAATAATTTGTAAAATTACAACATATATACTTACGAAACAAATAATTTATACAAATCATTATCTAAAATATATTACCTTTGCTTTCAGAATGAAGATATTTGAACAAAACTCAAAACTAAAATGGATACTCTTTATCATTGCCTTTGCTTTGATAGGGTATTTCCTATGGGAAGTTAGCAAATTAATCTCCCAGCTAAGAATAGAGGAAAAGAAAAAAATTGAATTATGGGCTAATACCATTAGCAGGAAATCAGACCTTGTTCAACATACTGAAAGGTTCTTTAAGCAGGTAAAGGAAGAGGAAAGAAAAAGGGTAGAGCAATTTATTGAAGCCCACAAAATCATCCTACAACAACCCTTAGACAAGGAACTTGATTTCTATTTCCGTTTTATTTCTGACAACAGAACTATTCCTGTTATTATTACTGATGAGTTTAATAATATATCTCTTTCCCAAAATGTGAATTTACCCAAGACTTATAAGGTACTTGTTGGTGATTTATATAAGGAATTCTCTCAAAACCCTCCACTCCAATATGAGGTTTATGGTATGAAGTTTAAGCTCTACTACACCGAAAGCAGGGTTTATACTAATCTTCATAATGTGCTTTTAGACCTTTCCAAATCTCTTATTGACGAGGTAACGGTTAACTATGTTTTTGTTCCTGTTATTATTACCGACACTACCAGAACCATTGTGTATTCGTCGGGGAATGTTAACCCTAGCAAGATAATTCAAGGAAATCTTCAGCTTACACTTAACCAAATGCAGGCAGTAAATAAGCCAATCCTTATCACACTTCCTGACAAAAGAAATGCCTATGTTTTCTATGAGGAATCTAATATCCTAAAAGTACTTAAGTATTATCCTATATTCTTTATAGTCATTGCCTTAATTATCATCTTTATTGCCTATCAGCTTTTCAACGCCATAAAACGCTCGGAACAAAACTCAGTTTGGGTGGGTATGAGTAGGGAAACTGCACACCAGCTCGGCACTCCAATTTCTTCACTTATGGCATGGGTGGAATACTTAAAACTCAACCCCGAAAATGAATCCTCGTGCAAGGAGATTACAAAAGATATTCATCGCTTAGAGACAATAACTCAAAGGTTTTCTAAGATAGGCTCCAACCCAGAGCTAACAAAACAAGACCTTATTCCAATTATTAATAATGCTGTTGAATACTTAAGGACAAGGAGTTCTAAGAAGGTTGATTTCAAGTTGATTCTTCCTCAAGACAAAGCAATTATTTTACCTCTTAACGAATATCTTTTGGAATGGGTGCTAGAAAACCTATGTAAAAACGCAATTGATGCAATGGGTGGAATAGGTGAGTTTAGTATAGAGTTAATTGATGAAACAAAGAGAATACACCTTGATATATCCGATACAGGTAAGGGAATACCTAAGAGCTGTCAAAAGAATATCTTCCAACCAGGCTTCACATCCAAGAAAAGAGGATGGGGACTGGGACTTTCGCTTGCAAAAAGAATAATAGAGGAATACCATAAAGGGAGAATATTTGTGAAACAATCCTCACAAGGTAAAGGCACTACATTCCGTATAACCTTCCATAAAGAAGATTTTTAATACCATGTCTGGACTCTATATACATATACCATATTGCAAACAAAGGTGCATATACTGCGATTTCTATTCCTCTGCAACAAGAGAGGGAAAGAAAGAATATATTGATGCATTGATAAAAGAGTTTGAGCATAGGAAAGATGAAATAAAAGAGCCAATTACAACATTATACATAGGAGGAGGAACACCCACTACCCTAACAAAAAAAGAGATAAGTTATTTTTTTTCTAATATCCTAAAAGACAAAGAAAAGTTTAATCTAAGCGAAATAACAATTGAAGCTAATCCCGAAAACCTAAGCCAAGACTATCTAGAGCATCTTATAAAAAACACTCCAATAAATAGGCTAAGCATAGGCATACAATCTTTCGACAATAAAGACCTAGAGACAATTGGGAGAAAGCATAGCAAAGAAGATGCAATAAGAGCTGTTAAACAAGCCCAAGACTTAGGAATAAACAATATAAGTATAGATCTAATTTACAACCTTCCTCAAATGGATAATGAGAAATTGTTAAGCAATCTGGAAATTGCAAAAGGTTTAAATATCCAACACATATCAGCTTATAGTTTAATGGTAGAAGAAAACACAGCCTTAGATAAGCTAATTGAAAAAGGCAAACTAATACTTCCAAACGAAGAAGAACAAATAGAACAATACGACCTAACGATAGATTATTTAACTAAGAATGGGTTTGAACATTATGAAACATCAAGCTTTGCATCTCTAAGCAAATTGTCAAAAAACAAAGAATCAGCATTTAGGTCAAAACACAATTCATCTTATTGGAATAACGTTCCCTATATAGGAGTTGGAGCATCAGCACATAGCTATAACCTAGAAGAAAGACGATGGAACGTATCGGATTTGAATGAATATATAGAAAAGATAAACAAAAACGAACCCTATTACGAAAAAGAATCTCTAAGCATAAAAGATAGGTATAATGAATATATAATAGTAGGCACAAGGATAAAAGAAGGACTAGATTCAAGCTATATTGAAAGCACATTTGCTCAATCTTTTTCAAAACATTTCCAGAGCCAAGCACAGAGCCTTCTAAAAGACAAACTACTAGAAAAGACAAATAACAACTATACCTTAACCAAAGAAGGAGAACATATAGCAAATACAATAGCATTAAAGCTAATGAAATAACAAATCATTAAAACCCAAAGACCATGAATGCAATACTATTTAGAGAAAAAGTTAAAATTGAGGCAGCCCCAGCAATCCTTTATGCACTCTCACAAGTAGTGAAAACCAATTTGGATGTACTAATAGAATGGATGCACAAAGCAGGCATAGGAACAGTGAAACCATTACTAGAAGAAATGATATATTGCATCGATG
Source organism: Bacteroidales bacterium (assembly GCA_012837565.1). Classification (GTDB taxonomy): domain Bacteria; phylum Bacteroidota; class Bacteroidia; order Bacteroidales; family P3; genus UBA10566. The sequence continues at coordinate 7,263 of DUQY01000077.1, forward strand.
CATTGATTGAAGAATCTGAAAAAGAGATAAACAACTTCACTCCTCCCCAAACATTTGAAGTATATGGATTCACCGAAAAAACCATTACCATAAAAGTAAATCCCATGAGCCTATTTATGATAATCCAAGTAGTAAACCTCAACCGCAAAGTATTATTAGATAAAATAGTTATTCAGGATGAATCACTTGACTTTTCAGAAGATACCAACAAATGCCTAGATTCCATAATCGATTCTGCAAGCAAGCAAGCTGCAAGATCGCTCCGAGAATATGGAAGCCAGCTCAACTAAGAGCGAAAACAAGCTAAAATTATCAACTCTCTGCATTAGATTCCTGAATCTTCGTTTCATTTTATCAAAAACATATTTAAGCATTGAAAAAAGGAGTATTCTAAGCCCAAATATTGCGTTTCTTTTATCATGAAAGATGTTCACATTTTAAGCTAATAGCACCAAAAAGACATTCTTGAGATAGCATTTGAGGCATTAAATACTATTCATTAATCCATCTAACTTCAAACAAAAGATTTAATATTATTTATATATCATTATATGAATTGGTTAAGAGGAGGATTAAAAAAATGAATTTACACTAGATTTTGGCTGTTTCTTAGACGTTTTATCTGTAAAACCAATCATAAATTTAGATTAAATCAAGCAAAAACATGCATTTTTACACCAAAATACATGATATATTAGAGATTTGTGCAATTGTTTCTTAGTTTATTTTCCAAGACAACATATTGAATACAAACACAATAGACCTCGAAACAAATAATCATTGCTATATTTTCTTATTATTTTATTGGTATAGTTGTTTTTTTATATAACTTTGTCGTGTTGTCCACTGTGCTTTTTATGG
>DUQY01000078.1 GCA_012837565.1 Bacteroidales bacterium
ATCTTATCTGCCAAATTAGCCACGTATTTGTTTTTCATAAAAGGACTCAGGTAAGGATTCTTAATATCCTTATAAGCAATTAAATTATCCACCTCATAGATTTTGGTTTCTTCAAACTCATCCTCTTTTACGTATGTAATTAAATTATCTACGCCGTAAACCACTAAGTTATTTGAAAGAATAATTCTTGGTTCTTTTTCAATAATAATATCATTAGCTTTTGGCTCAGTTTGAGTTTGAGAAATGACTTTCGGCGTTGAAGGTTGAATATCATTAATAGTAGAATTAGTATTTTCTTTTTTTGCAATCAGATTTTCGTGTTGAGGTTCTTCTATTATCTTTTCTTCAATAATTATTGGTTTGCTTGTGTTTTGAGAGGTAGGTTTATCTATCATTAAATCATTTTCTGAATAAGGATGGTGAAAAAGTGTAAAAGAAAAACCAATTAGAAGAAGGATTGCAGCAGCATAAGAAGAATATTTTGCCCAAATAGGAAATATAAATCTTTTTTTATGCATTAGGGATTCTTTGTCTTCAAACTTAATTACTAAATCTGGAGATAGGAATAAGCTTTCATCATAAGCCTTAAGCTCATCTGCAAAATGAGGATTCTTTTCTAAGAATAGCTCTAACTCTCTTTTATCCTCTTTAGAAAGACTGCCTTCCAAAAAGTCAAGCAGATATGCCTGGTAATTATCTTTTGTAATCATAATTTTAAATTATATTGTCAATAGAACCTATATACTCTTTCAGTTTCACCCTTGCCCTAAAAATATAAACCTTTACCTGCTCCTCCGATAAAGATAGTATTTCGCCAATTTCTTTATAAGCATAACCCTCATAATCTCTAAGAAGAATAACCTCCTTTTGCAACTTTGGCAAACGTTCTAAAGCTTCATTCAGCACCTGCTTTACATCGCTATATTTATTTATGTCCATAGTTCGTGAAGGAGTAATATTGTCTTTTTGTGCTCTATACTTAATATCGTTAATCATTGTATGGTAGGCAGTAGTGAATATATAGGACTTAGCTTTTAAAAAATCAACCCCCTCTTTCTTCTCCCAAAGCTTCACATACGTATCTTGGAGAATATCCTTTGCAGAGTCAATATCCTTAATGTTTTTCACAAGGAAACGCAAGATTGCATCAGCAAAATTATCTACACAAAAATTGTATTCTTTCTCCGTCATTCATAAATCTTTTTTTGCTTAGAGTGACCTATTTCTAAGCCACCCCAACAAAATTACTCTTTACTCTAATAAAGGTTTGTACTAATAAGACAAGCGAAGGTAGTAAAAAGTTACAAATAGGTGTAAAAAAACCTTATTTTGTTTGTATAGTCTAGTAATTATAAACTTGCATCTACTTGAAAAATAAGATAAAAATTTGATTTTATGGAAATAAGAAAGCGTTTTAGGACTGACCTAAGAGCATATCTACTAACTATATTCTATGAAGGGAAAAGAATAGAGAGGGATATTTAATTAAAAGGTTGTAATTTTGTGGATTGAATTTAATGTTTAAATACTATAAGTTATGGCTATTGTTGAGTTAGAGAATATGAGTTTTTATGGGTTTCATGGTTGTTTTGAGGAAGAACAAAAAATCGGAACTAATTTTAGGGTTGATTTAGAGTTTGAGGCAGACACCTTTAAGGCTGAAAAGTCTGATAATATTAATGATACCGTAAATTATTTAAGCGTTTACCAAACCATTAAGAGGGCTTTTGAAGTCCCTTCTCATCTTTTGGAGCATGTTGCTAGGAGAATTTGTGAAACGTTACTTGAAGAATATCCTGCAATTAAATACTCAAAAATCAAGATAACAAAACAAAATCCCCCACTTGGCGGAAAACTTGAAGGAGTTAGCGTTTCTTTGGTCTTGCGAAGAATTGTAGCCATATAATCCATATACCTAATATAATTACATAGTGGAATGGTCGTCCTATCCAATCATGTACTAATTCATAACTTTGAGGATGATTTAGTAAGACTGAGGTTAGGCTAACGATTCTTATTATATTGAAGAACAATACAACGAAGATTGAAAATAGGAAGTAGATCATCCTCTTCCAAAACTTGCTCGGCAAGACTAACATTAGCATAAAGACTTGGAAGATTTGCTTTATGCCAGAGCAGTCTGCCACTACTTGCATTATACAATAGTATTCTTTTTCCTGTAAAGCATTTATGGTATAGAATTTTATGCTTGAATCTATTGCATCAAAAGGACTTGTGAAGAAAATGTTGGATAGGAATTCTGTTCCTTTAAATGCTATAAGGGTAAAGAAGCTAAAGACTTCTTCGGTATAAGGACCAAAGAGCCAAGTGTTCATATTGGTATGCCAGTAAAGGCGATGAAAGAGAATGGTTACAAGACAAAAAAGAAAGAAATCCTTTATTATAGGATGCCTTTCTAAGACTTTGCTAATTCTTTTTCCCAGTTCCATGCACTAAGTGTCATTTCGTCTAATGTCTTTCTTGCTTTCCAGCCAAGTTCCTGCTCTGCGTATGTTGTATCTGCCCATATCTGGATTATATCGCCTGCTCTTCTGCCACCAATTACGTAGTTTAGCTTAACGCCTGATGTTTTCTCGAAGCTCTTTATTACTTCTAAGACAGAGAAACCATTGCCTGTGCCTATATTAAAGAATTCAAGGTTGGCTTTATTCTTATTATCGAAGAATCTATCCATTGAAACAACATGTGCTTCTGCTAAATCAACAACATGGATATAGTCTCTTATGCAAGTTCCGTCGGGTGTTGGGTAATCATCTCCAAATACTGTTAGAGCTTTTCTTTTACCCATTCCTGTTTGAGTAATAAATGGCATAAGGTTATTTGGTACTCCGTTAGGAAGTTCTCCTATTATACCACTCTTGTGAGCTCCAATTGGGTTGAAATATCTTAGTGCTATTGCTTTTATTCCTGTTGTTTGGGTGGAAAAGTGAAGGATGTCTTCTGCCATTTGCTTGGTATTGCCATAAGGAGACTCTGCAAATTGTGTTGGGGAGTCTTCTTTGATTGGAAGTTTGTCTGGCTGACCGTAAACGGTGCAAGATGAGGAATGAACTATGTATTTAATATTATGTTTCTTCATATTGTCAAGTACATTTAGAAGAATCCCTATATTGTTTTTATAGTATTCAATTGGCTTTTCGCAACTTTCTCCCACCGCTTTAAAGGCTGCAAAGTTTATTATCCCTTCAATATCATCATGGGTATTGAAAAGAAGGTTGCATTCTGCCTCATTGCTTAAATCAACTTTGATAAATTCTGGTCTAACGCCTGTTATCTTTTCTATTCTATCAACAGAGTCAATGTTTGAGTTTGAAAGGTCGTCTGCAATCACTACATTATATCCTTTTTCTTGGAGTGCTACAACGGTGTGTGTGCCAATAAATCCTGTTCCTCCTGTAACTAATATTGTTCTCATAATATTTTATTTATTAAAGAATTGTAATACCTTACTAATTATATATGCTATTGTTTTATAGTCAAGCTCTGTGTGCATTGGAAGTGAAAGAACTTCATTGCTTAACTGATCCGAAATGTTCATATCTCCATTTTGATTAGCAATTTTAAGGAAGGCTTCTTGTTTATGTAGAGGAATAGGATAGTAAACCATTGCTGGAATTCCATTCTCTTCTAAGTAGTTTTTAAGTTCATCTCTTCTTCCGTCCAATACTTTAAGAGTATATTGGTGATAGGCATGCGTGGAGAAGGAAGACTCTTTTGGAGTAATTAAACCTTCAATATTTTTGAATGCGTATGAGTATTTTGTAGCTGCTTCGTATCTTAGTTTGCAGTACTTATCAAGGTGTTTTAGCTTAACATCTAATATTGCAGCTTGAATGGTATCTAAACGAGAGTTAACTCCTAAAACTTGGTGGTGATACCTTATCTTCATTCCGTGATTACAAATCATCTTTATCTTTTCTGCTAACTCATCGTCATTAGTAAAGATTGCTCCGCCATCACCGTAGCATCCTAGGTTCTTGGAAGGGAAAAACGATGTGCAACCAATATGACCTATTGTTCCAAGCTTTTGAATCTTCCCGTTACTAAACTTATAGTCAGCTCCTATTGCTTGTGCGTTATCCTCAATAACATATAAGTCATATTTCTTTGCAATTTCCATTATAGCTTCCATCTCACATCCTTGTCCGAAAAGGTGTACTGGAATAATTGCTTTGGTATTAATTGTAATTGCTTTCTCAATATTTTTTGCTGTTACATTGAAACTATTGTAATCAACGTCAACCATAACAGGGCAAAAACCTAATAGACCAATAACTTCTGCCGATGCAATAAAGGTAAAGGCTGGAACAATGATTTCATCGCTAGGTTTAAGGTTAAGAGCCATTAAGGCAATTTGAAGAGCATCCGTTCCATTACCACAAGTGATAACGTGCTTTGCTCCCATATAAGAAGAAAGGTTTTGTGAAAAAGAGCCAACTTGCTGTCCATTAATAAAGGCAGTGTTTTCTATAACATTCTGAATTGCTGCATCTATTTCAGGCTTAATATTGTTGTATTGAGTTTTAAGATCAACCATTTGAATCTTCTTCATCGTAAGGTGTTTTTTTGTTATTTCTATTATGCAAAGATAGAGTCTTTCTATTTACTTACAAAACTTATCTTTCGGAATATTAATCCTTATAATATTTTTACAAAATGGGACATTATTTTTCTAAGTCCTTATATAAAATTCTTGAATCGCCATTTCAAAGTGCAAATGATGTGCATCTTTCATACCAAATGATGCACATCTTTCGTGGTAAAAGATGTGCATCATTTTTTTATGGGAATTGGAGGATGAAATTTTGAATATAATATAAAGAGAACCTAATACTATCAATTTTATTGTACAAATATACAAAATTATTTTTAATAAACAAGATTTCTTTTAAAGAAATATCATATCTATATTCTATGTAGGATAAGAGTTTTGGGACTTTAATAACATTCAATTGTTGAAAACTTCCAGCTTTTGATTAAATAAGATGTAGCTAGATTAGGATAGTTTTTGTAATTTCGCAGAACGTAAATAATATTACTATGATGTCAATAGATTTGTTTTCTATGGTCGATAATCAGGCTGATGATAAGGAAGGTCTTAGTTCTAAGAGTGCAGGTATTCAAGAGTCTAAGAAGTTTTCTAATATCAATAAGCCTTCGGGTAATACTAATAATAAATCTAATATAATAGGAAAAAAGATGGCGACTAAAGCATATACAAGAGAAGAAATTTTAAAATCATCCACTGAATACTTTTCTGGAGATTCATTGGCTGCAGATGTATGGATGAACAAGTATGCTTTACGTGATGGTGACCAAATCTATGAGCTAAACCCTAATGATATGCATAAAAGGTTAGCCTCAGAGTTTGCTCGCATTGAAAAGAAATATCCTAACCCAATGACCAAAGAAGAGATATTTGAGTTATTGAAGGATTTTAAATATATAGTCCCACAAGGAAGTCCGATGTCAGGAATTGGTAATGACTTTCAAATAGTATCATTATCAAATTGCTTTGTTATTGGTAACTCTGGCGATTCGGATTCTTATGGTGGTATATTAAAAATTGACGAAGAGCAAGTTCAATTAATGAAGCGTAGAGGAGGAGTTGGGCACGACCTTTCACATATAAGACCAAAAGCATCTCCAGTAAAGAACTCTGCACTTACCTCAACAGGAATAGTTCCTTTTATGGAGAGATATTCCAACACTACAAGAGAGGTTGCACAAGGAGGAAGAAGAGGAGCTTTGATGCTTTCTATTTCGGTTAAACATCCTGATGCAGAAGAATTCATTGACGCAAAGTTGGAGCAAGGTAAAATAACAGGAGCAAATGTTTCGGTGAAGATTGACGATGATTTTATGAGATGTGTTGCAAATGGGAAACCATATAAACAACATTTTCCTATTGAAGGCGTAAACTCAAAGGCTGTAAGTGAAATTGATGCAAGGGCTTTATGGAACAAGATTGTTCATAATGCTTGGAAGAGTGCTGAGCCTGGCGTTTTGTTTTGGGATACAGTAATTAGGGAATCTGTTCCTGATTGTTATTCTGACTTTGGATTTAAAACAGTTTCAACAAATCCTTGTGGAGAAATCCCACTTTGTCCTTATGATAGTTGCCGTTTGCTTGCAATAAACCTTTATTCTTATGTTGAGAATCCTTTTACTATTAAGGCTAAATTTAATTTTGAATTATTCAAAGATCATGTTCGTAAAGGGCAAAGATTAATGGATGACTTGATAGATTTAGAATTAGAGAAGATTGATAAGGTTCTTGCTAAGATTGAAAAGGATCCAGAGGAAGAAGAGATTAAAAGAGTTGAAAGAAATCTTTGGCTTAATATTAAACTTAAGTGTTTAGAGGGAAGAAGAACTGGCTTTGGTATAACTGCAGAGGGAGATATGTTAGCTGCTCTTAATCTTCGTTATGGTACAGATCAGGCAAATGAAGTTGCAGCAAAGGTTCAACAAGAACTTGCTTGCTCGGCTTACGCCTCAAGTGTTGAAATGGCAAAAGAAAGAGGTGCTTTCCCTATTTTTGATTATAAATTAGAAGTAAACAATCCTTTAATTAATCGGATTAAGGAAGCTGAGCCTAAAATATATGAGGATATGGTTAAATATGGAAGAAGAAATATAGCTCTTCTAACCATTGCACCAACAGGAAGTGTTAGTATTTGCACTCAAACAACATCTGGCATTGAGCCAGCTTTCCAAATAGCATATAAGAGAAGAAGAAAAGTAAATCATAATGATGGCTCAGACAAAACAAACTTTGTTGATGCAGAAGGACAAGCTTGGGAAGAATATACTGTTTTCCACCATAAGTTTGCAGAATGGGCAGTAATTAATGGTTATGACATTGAAGATATAAAAAAGAACTATTCTCAGGAAGAACTCGATGAGCTTGTAGCTAAGTCTCCATATCATAAAGCAACTGCAAACGATATTGACTGGGTTAATAAGGTTAAGATGCAGGGAGATGTTCAGAAATGGGTTGACCATTCAATAAGTGTTACCGTTAATATCCCTAAAGAAACTCCTGAGGATGTTGTTAGTCAGATTTATCAAACAGCATGGGAAAGTGGATGTAAGGGAATGACAATTTATCGTGAAGGCTCTCGAGAAGGAGTATTGATTTCTAATTCTGAGTCAAATAACGTAGCTTTCACCGAAACTCAAGCGCCAAAAAGACCTAAGAAACTAGAGGCTGATGTTATTAGATTCCAAAATGATAAGGAGAAATGGATTGCTGTTGTTGGAATTTATGAAGGGAGACCTTATGAAATATTTACTGGGAAGGCTGACCCTGAAAGATTTTATTTACCAGAAGGAATAAATAAGGGCTGGGTTGTTAAGGTTAAAGAAAAAGAAACATCAAGATATGACTTTGCATATTTAGATAAGGATGGTTACGAGAACACAATTGGAGGTTTATCACGACTTTTCGATAAAGAGTTCTGGAACTATGCAAAACTTATTTCAGGAATACTTCGTCATGGAATGCCACTTAATAATGTTATAGACCTAGTTTCGAAACTAACCTTAGACAACGACACCATAAACACATGGAAAAACGGTGTTGCAAGAGCACTTAAGAGATATATTCAAGACGGAACAAAGGCTAAAGGAGAGACTTGTCCTACTTGTAAACACGAAACAATAATTTATTCGGGAGGTTGTAAGAATTGCACAAATTGTGGTTGGAGTAAATGTAGCTAAGTTAATAATGAAATTAAGCGGAAATGACAATAAGAAAAGTAATATACTCTATAATTATATTTATCTTTTCTTCTGTCAACTTAGCAGCCCAAATAGATATAAATAACAGAATATCCTCTATTGAAGAAAGCGAAATCTCAGAACAAGATAAGCAGACTTTGATAGAGGATTTGTATTATCTAAGCCTTAACCCTGTCAATATTAACTCTGCTGATGAAAACACCCTACAACTTATGGGACTTGATGCCTTCCAAATCCTTTCTCTAAAATATTATATTAAAGAAACACACCAAATTCTTACCATTTACGAAATACCTTTTATTAATGGGTTCTCACAAGAGGTGTTAAATCAAATCTTACCCTTTATTTACGTTGCACCTGTTCTCTATAAACCCTCATTAAGTCTTGACTCCGTTTTTTCCAAATCAATTTACGATATAAGGCTACAATATAAAAAAGTCTTGGAAAAATCATGGGGATATATAAGAGAGGACGATAAAGGATACCAAGGCAAGAATTTCTCAACCTCATTCCGATTTAATCAAAGTTATTTCAATAGGTTATCCTTCTCAATTCTTGCTGATAATGATGCAGGAGAACCTTTTTTCAATTCCAAACAAAAGCTAGGCTATGACTATCTTAGTGCTCAATTTACACTAAGAGACATTTCAATAATAGAACAAATAACAATTGGTGACTATCGTTTGGGTTTTGGCGAAGGACTTGCAATGAATCAAAGTCTTAACTTCGGACATTTCACCCAAGATGCCAAAAGCAAAAAGAATTATAGCGGAATAAAACCCAACCGTTCCATTACAGAATACAATTCAATGAGAGGAATTGCAACAAAGATAAGACTAAAGGATATATCAGTTTATTTATTTGGTTCTTACAATAAGAGAGACTATTCAGGAAGCCTTCTAACAACAGGACTTCATAGAACAAATTCCGAACTACAAAGAAAAGATTCGAATATAGAGGCTGTATATGGAACGCATATTGAGTTTAATAGAAAAGGAGTAGAGCTTGGAATAACCCTTTTCAACTACCATTATAAATATCCAATCACCCACCAAAGCCAGGCCTATATGCAACATTATTTTGAAGGGAAACATAATAGCATATATAGTTTCAATGCAAGCCTGCCTATACACAGAAAGATTAGAGCATTTGGAGAAATTGCTATGAGTGAGAATAAAGGATATGCCTTTATAACAGGTTTAGATATTAACTTAGGATATAAAAGAAACCTTAGCTTTAATTACAGAAATTACCAAAACCAGTATCAAAATAACTTCGCCTCAGCAATAGGAACCCAAAGTAGGAATGCCAACGAAAGAGGATTATATTCTGCTTTTTCCGCAAGAATAAATAAGTATTTCAATTGTTTTATTGGAGTTGATTATTTTAATTTTCCTGATCAAAGTTATAGAGCAAATGTTTCAGTAAACGGTTATAAAATACGTTCAGAAATAAATTACCAGCCAATACTGAGCAATCAATTTAGCTTAATCTATAAGATGAACAACCGACCTTATAATGAAACCCATACAAATAAAGAAATCTATCCTGAGGATAATATCTTAAATCAAATCCAACTAAGATATATTTATAGTAAAAATAAGAACTTAATGCTAAAAACAAGGATAGGATATTCCAGAACAAAGAACTATAAATCTAACGAGAACCAAGGGATGTTTGTTTCTCAAGACCTTATACTAAGTCCGAAAACAATACCACTAAGTTTAAACTTGAGAATTGCATATTTCAATACCGATGATTATGATAATGCTTTCTATATTTATGAATATTCACTTCCACTAACCTATTCTTCTTCGCAACTATACGACAGAGGATTAAGGTCATATCTTATTTTAAGATACGACTTCAAGAAGAACCTATACCTTACTGCAAGATACAGTATTACCTATTATAAAGATAAGACAGAAATTCATTCCTCAAATGACAAAATACTGGGGAATCACAAACAAGAAGTATCATTCCAATTCTACTGGTTAATCAATAAAAAAAGGAAACGTTTTATTAATTATTTAGAATAAAAGAATCAAACTCTTTATTCCTTACCATTTATTCCAACGGATGTTTTCTTCTTTGTATTTTTGTTTTGGTTTTTCCTTCCCTGTTTGCCAGCCAATAGGTATAACACATAGAGGAATTATATGTGAGGGAAGTGAAATCTCCTTTTGAACAATTTCTATTCTTTCTTTCTTTGGATACACTCCTGTCCAAACAGCACCAAGCCCCATCCCTTCTGCTGCTAATAATATGTTTTGAGTTGCGGCACTACAATCTTGAATCCAATATTCTTGTCCCTCACCCTCTAACGCTTTCTCCATATTGCCACATACAATAATTGCTGCTTGAGCTTGTTTTAACATCTTTGCATAAGGAAGTAAGTTTCCAAGATTATCAAGTGTTTCTCTGTTATCTATTGCAATAAAAGTCCATGGTTGAGCATTAACTGCTGAGGGTGCTGACATTGCTGCCCTAAGTAGCTTTTCCAAATCTTCTCTTTCAACTTTCTGTTCTGTATATGTTCTGACACTTTTACGTTCTAATATGTTTTTAAGAACTATTTCTGATTTATCAACATTTTGTGCAAAGCTTGCTTGTCCTGCTAATAGCAAAGTAATTAATAATAGTTTAACTAATCTCATTTTAATATGTTTTTGGTTTGTTTTTATCTTTAATTCCTATTTTCTTTGTCGGCAAATATAGAATTTATTTTTTTATTTCTTTAGTTTTTGGCTACGATTTCCTATTCTCTTTTCAAATAATGAAAATAAATATGTACTTTTGTAAGTTATAAATTTTAATATGAAAAGGTTAATTCTATTTTTTCTTGGTATTTTACTCGTAAATCTTACTTATTCTCAGGATATTGTTGTTGAGAAAGTGAGAAATGCAATATCTATTGGGGGTGAGGCTAAAATCCTTATTCCAATGGCGGAGATTAAAGACCTAGATTTACTAGCAAACACAATAAACTTAGACTACCCCAAGGGAAACAATTGGCTGGCTTATGTTAATGAAAAAGAATATAATAACTTCCTTAAATTAAATCTTAAGCATAGTTTTTTTGAAGAAGGAAACTCTCCAAAGGCTCTAACTATGGCAACAAATATGGCTCAAATGAACAATTGGGATAAGTATCCTACATACGAGGTTTACGACTCTATAATGAGGAGGTTTGCACAAACTTATCCTACAATTTGCAAATTGGATACTATTGGTTTTTCGGTGAATAATAAATTAATACTTTCTCTTAGGATTTCATCTAACCCTAACCAAGATATTGATAAGCCTAAGTTTTTTTATTCTTCAACAATGCATGGAGATGAACTTGCGGGCTATGTCTTTATGCTCCGTTTGAGCGATTGGCTTTTGTCAAGCTATGGCGTAGATCAGAGAGCTACCGATATAATAAATAATACTCAAGTTTTTATTAATCCTCTTGCTAATCCTGATGGAACTTATGCAGGATATGGAGGTAATTCTAACGTAAGTTATTCAAAAAGATATAATGCAAACAATATTGATTTGAATAGAAACTACCCATGTCCTGTTGCAGGACCTCATCCTGATTCATACCAGTGGCAGGCCGAAACTCTTGCTTTTATGGCTTATTCTGATAGTAATGATTTTTCAATCTCTGCAAATCTTCACTCAGGAGCTGAGGTTTTGAATTACCCTTACGATTGCTATTATCCTTCAGTGCAAAGCCATTCCGATGCAAATTGGTTTATTAATGTTTGTATGGATTTCCTTGATTCCATTCCTCCTTCTGCTCCTTCATCTTTTTTTACTGATGTTTCAAGCTCAGGATATACTAATGGCGGAGATTGGTATAGGGTTTCTGGAGGCAGACAAGATTATCAGACCTATTTTAAATATGGAAGAGAAATTACATTTGAGATTTCTTCAGACAAAAGGCTTGCAACCTCTTCCTTAAATAATTATTGGGGATATTTAAGAGGTGGCCTAATCTCTTATATTGAAAACTGTCAACGCGGATTGGAAGGATATATTAGAGATAGTGCAACAAACGAACCTATAAGAGCAAAGATATGGATTGAAAATCACGATCAATTTAATTCCGAAGTATATTCAAAAACAAGCACAGGCTATTATTATCGTCCAATATTAAGTGGGAACTACACTGTTACGTTTAGTGCTGAGGGCTACCAATCAAAAACAATTACAAATATTCAAGTAATTAACGGAGCAATGACAATTCAGGATGTTATGCTTGCACAAAATGAGGTAGGTCTGGAAAGAATTGAAGGAGAAACCCAGTTTACTATATTCCCTAATCCTGCAAAAAATGTACTTAAGGTTAGTCTTAATACTTTTAAGAGTGTAAAAAACACTTATTCCATTAAGAATGCCTTAGGAGTTGAAGTAATAAGGGGAAGGATTGCAAATAAAACAACGAATATAGATATCTCTAATCTTAATAGGGGCATATACTTTATTAGTATTGGGGCAAAAACTACTAAGTTTATTAAAGAATAAAAATATTAATCATACATTATGAAACAACTAATCATCATAATTACTCTTTTTCTTGGCACAACGGGGTCAGTTATGGCACAAGAAATTGGAGAGAAAATTGTTGGACAAGACAACGCAATATCAACACCTTTCTGCACGGCAGCTATAGGATGGACATTCCCTGATGCAGATATGGCAGTTAAATACCAAGGCTTTATTACACTTAATGCCAATCTTGGATGGAAGACAAAACAAAACTGGTTATGGATGGTGGAGTTTGGTTTTGGATTTGGTAGCGATAATGCCAAAGGAAAAAATGATATCCTTGCAGAAATAATGACCAGAGAGGGTGATCCTTTTGTTATTTCAAGGGAAGGTTCTGATGCAGGAGTTGTTGCATATAATAGGAACTTAAGCTTAATGGGGAAAGTAGGAAAGGTAATACCTATTTCAAGCAAAAGACCTAATTCAGGTATAATGCTGACTATGGGACTTGGAGCAATTCAACACCAAATCATATATCAATCAACCTTAGAGGTTGCCGAGCAATTAGAAGGCGATTATGCTTATTTATATGATAGGCAAATGAAAGGACTAATGGTTTCTGGTTTTATTGGATACTTACATATGAGTAAGAAAAGTTATACTAATTTCTATATAGGTTTGGAATTAGACCAGGCATGGACAAAGTTAACAAGAGATTATCAAATTAACTATAATCTATCTCCAAATAAGATTTTTTCAGACAGGATGTGGACAGTGAAGGTTGGTTGGATGTTCCCTTTCTTTGGTCGTGACGCAGATAAGATATATTATTTCTAAGATATGAACTATATTTATTCTTTTTTTATTTCACTCTATACATTCCTAATGTTATTAGTTTCTCCTTTTAATAAGAAAGCTAAACTAATTTTGGAGGGGCGTAAGCATAGTTTTAAAAAACTTGCTGAAGGAATAAACAAAGATGATAAGGTTGCTTGGTTTCACGCAGCTTCACTTGGCGAGTTTGAACAAGGCAGACCATTAATTGAAGACTTTAAGAGGGAAAACCCAGACTACAAGATATTATTAACTTTTTTTTCTTCCTCTGGTTACGAAATAAGAAAGAACTACGACAAGGCAGATATCGTTATTTATCTTCCTAGCGACACAAAACGAAATGCTAAACGTTTCCTTAAGCTTGCGCATCCTAGCTATATTTTTTTCATTAAGTATGAGTTTTGGTATAACTTCATTAAAGAAGCAAAGCAATCTGGTGCTAAGATCTTCCAAGTTTCATTAATACTTCGCCCAAATCAATATTTCTTTTCCTCTTTTGGTTCTTGGTATAGGAAACAGCTAAAGAACTTTGACTATTTCTTTGTTCAAAACAACCAAACAAAAGACCTACTAATGTCAATTGGCTTTGAAAATGCTAAAGTTACAGGTGATACTCGTTTCGATAGGGTTGCTCAAATTGGATCGGAGGCTAAGGACTTTGAAAAGATTTTAGAGTTTTGCCAAAATGACAAAGTAGTTCTTATGGGTAGTAGCTGGCAAAAGGATGAACAGATAATGAAAGAAGCAAAAGGCAAAACAAAATCAGAGTTCAAGTTAATTATTGCGCCACATGAAATACATCTTTCTCATATAGAACAAATACTAAGTCTTTTCCCAAATGCAATAAGATATTCTGAGATTGAAAAAACAGATTATTCAAATTCACAAAACAAAGATAATATATTAGTAATTGACTGCATTGGAATTCTCTCTTCACTCTATAAATACGCAACATTAGCCTATATTGGAGGAGGATTTGGGCAAGGAATACATAATATTTTGGAAGCAGCAACATTTGGTAAGCCAATTTTGTTTGGACCAAACTACAAGAAATTTAAAGAAGCCATTGATTTGGTTGAGAGACAAGGAACATTTAGCTTTAAGGATAGCGACAAATTATCTGAGTTAATTGATTATTTATTATCAGATAGCGATTATTACAAAAAAAGTTCAGATATTTGTCTAAGATATATTTCAGAGAATAAGGGCTCTTGTAAAAGAATTTTATCTGAGATAAAGAATTTTGAAAACTAGAGAGATGATATTAAAAAATCTATTAAATATAAAAACTTTTTTTCTTATTGCCACACTGTTATTTGTGGGATGTAGTCCATATAAGCATATATCTGAGAATGGCTACTTGCTTGCTAAACATAAAGTATTAATTGATTCAAAAACTTTGCCTAAGTCTGACTTTACAAATCTAATTAAACAAGACCCTAATAGTTCTATTTTGGGAATTAAGTTAGGGATGTATATATATTCTCTTTCTCCAAGAGGTGAGGACTCAACTGTTAGTTTTATTTCTCGTAATATTTACAGGAAAATAGGTCAAAAACCTGTTGAGTTTGAAAAAGATTACGCCCATCGTTCAACCGAAAATATGAAAAGCTATTTGAAAAACAAAGGTTGTTTTGATGGAACGGTTTCTGATAGCATATTTTATCATAAGAGAAAAGCTAAAGTATATTACTATGTTCATATTGGTGAAAGGTATAAGGTCGATACATTTTTTGTTACCTCCCAAGACCAAGGTATATTGAGTTCTGCCATTGAGATTATGGCTAACTCCCCAATTAAGAAAGATATCTTCTACGATGAAGACTTATTTAATCAGGAAAGAGATAGGCTTGCCCTAGAGTTAAACAAAAGCGGATACTACGATTTTGCAAAAGAATATATATTATTCAATATTGACACAAATAATAATAACTACGCTGCAAAGGTTAATTTAGAGATTCAAAGCAAAGAAGACTTCGAATCAGAAAATAACGAGGATAGTTTGGCAAATTCAACGACTAATACATCCTCTGTTTTCAAAAAATTTAAGATCAGGAATATCTATATATATCCCGATATTGCTTATCAACAAGCTATAGATACTAATTCGGTTATAGATACTAACATAATATTTCATCGTCAAAAAGATAAATATGGATTAAATAAATACTATGTTATTTATTCTCCACCTCAGTCAATGAATATTAAGACTATACTTAGGACCGTGATGTTTCAAAGGGATAGTTTATACTCTCCTATTTATGCCGAAAGAACTTATAGCGCCCTTAATCAGCTAAAAAACTATAAATTTATTGACATTTCATATGACCCAATCCTTTTTGACAATAAACAAGAGGTATTAGATACGTCACTTTTAGATTGTTTTATTAAGCTATCTTTAACCAAACCTGTCTTATTCAGTACATCTTTGGAGGCTAACTTCTCTGCGGTTAATAATTCATTAATTTCCAATAATACTTCTAATTTTGGTATGGAGTTAAATGCTGGAGTTCAACATAAAAACATATTTAAGGGAGCTGAAATCTTTTCTTTTAATGGGAAAACTGCATTTGAACTTAAGAGCGATATATTTAGCAAGAAAGTAGATACAATTAATAAATGGTCATTAGTTAATGCCTTTGAGGCTGGCTTTGATTTTGGAATAGAGATTCCTCGTTTCCTAATGCCTTTCGGAACAAAATTATACTCAATGCAGTTCCTCCCCCACACAACAATTAAAACGGGGTATAACTTCCAGAAAAGAAATTATTTTGAACGTTCTATTTTTAATCTAAACTTTGGATATAGCTGGAACTACCTAACAAAATACAACCACGCTATCATCCCTATTGAAATAAATCTTGTTAAAATGAATGTTACTAGCCAATATTATGTTGACTATATAAAGACCCTGGACAAGAGAATTAGATATCAATATTCCGACCACTTAGTTTCTGACTCTCGTTATAGCTTTATGTATAATGGTCAGGATGCTAACAAAAAAACTGACTTCACTTACGTACGTTTCAATATAGAATCGGCAGGTAATCTTATTTATCTTACTAGTAATTTGTCGAATGCCTCAAAGAATGATTTACATCAATACACTATTTTTGGAATCCCTTATGCTCAATACCTAAGAACAGATATTGACATTAAGAGATATCATTATATTGGTGAAAGCCAAGTTTTAGTTTTTAGAGCTTATGGCGGTATTGGTATGCCTTATGGAAATTCTAGTGGCTTACCTTATGAAAAAAGCTTCTTCTCGGGAGGTAATAACAATCATAGGGCGTGGGATCTTAGAGAAATTGGTCCTGGCTCATCTAGAATTGACGACACAAAGCTTAGATACGACCGCTCTGGAGACGTTCAGCTTGGGGGAAACGTTGAATATCGATTCCCTATCATAAGTGTTTTGGAAGGGGCTGCCTTTGTTGATGTGGGAAACATTTGGAATCTTCACGAACAAAAGGATATGGCAGGAGGACAAATGTTGCTGAATAGTTTCTATAAGGAGTTTGCAACCGGTATTGGTCTTGGTATTAGATTAAATATTCAATTTCTTATCATCCGTTTTGACCTTGCAGTTAAGGCTTGGGACCCTTCAAAACCAATGAATGAAAGATGGGTTATTCCTCAAACTAATTTCAGCAAAATTAACATGAATGTGGGTATAGGTTACCCATTCTAATACATAAGCATAGAGAATGCATATTTCTGCATATCATTTGCCTTGGCTCTATTTTGATTTATGTAATTTGTTTTATCGTTTTCCTTATATTTGTAAAGGTACTGCTCTCCGCTTTTATTCCAAATATAAAAGTATTCCTCATCTATAACTCCTAGCTTATCGTCTGCTGAAAAATATCCGTATTTTCTGGGATATGTCTCAAAGTCAATCCCAAGTGTTTTGTTGTTTTCAATTCCTAGGTACGCAGAAATCATTGCAGCAATATCAATTTGAAGTCCAATATTCTCAACTTTCTTTGCCTTAAGTCTTGAAGGATTATGGAAAATTAACGGACTATGGTGATAAGAAAGCGGAAGCTCATAATTGGTTCTGCCTTTATATGCTCCATGGTCTGCAATGAAAACAAAAACTGTGTTATCGTACCAATCACTCTTCTTTGCCTTTTCCATAAAATGCCCAATTGCCCAATCGGAATACTCAACCATTTTATCCTTTATATCTTGCGATTTTGTTTTAAGAGGAATATCATCTGGTAATATGTATGGTCCGTGATTGGATGAAGTTAATAATGTTGCAAAAAAGGGTTTTGTTTTATCCATTTTACCAATTTCTTCAACTGCTCTATCAAACATAATATGGTCAGGAACACCTAATGTACTTTTAACTTCGCTTTTGGGATAATCCTTAACCGATACAATTCTTTCGATGCCATTTGCAGAAAGGAAACCTCCAATATTATCAAACTGATCATCATGTGTTGTGAAATAAATTGTAGAATATCCATTTTCTCTGAGCAAACTTGGCAATCCGCCTTCCATTTTAGGAATAATGGTAGTGTTCATAGAATGTTTATCTAAGAGTGCAGGCTGACCAAATAGGGTTGAATACACTCCATTATAGGTATGGATTCCTGCAGTATAAACATTCTCATAAGAAACAGAGGTATTTAATAAATTATCCAAATTAGGAGTAAGGTTTTGGGTGTTTCCAAAATAACCAATATTGCAAGTACCCATTGCTTCCATAATAATAAGAACAACATTAGTGTTTTTATCTAAGGCAACCTCTCTTTTCCCTCCAGAGGCTATCATTCTCCTAAATTCATTTTCCACAAAACGCTTAGCTTCATCTTTATCTATTAAATTAAGAGGCTTGTTTTTCTCCTTCATCCTTTCCTCAATGCTCTTAATAAAAGTAAAGTTGGGATTAAGTCCCATTTGATTAATTAGAGGGTTATTAGAAAAATAAGCAGTTCCTACTTTCATTGGTGACTTCTTTTCAATCCTTCCCCTCATTCCCAAAAAACAAAGTCCAATTAATACAATAAAGACGAGAGAATTAATAATATATGTGTTTAAAGATGTTTTTCTGGTAGTCTCTTCTTTCTTAAATCTTAGAAATCGCTTATATATTTTCAGCATTAACCAAGAGTAAAGAACGATAATACCTATAAAAGCAATTACAAATATAATATAGGTAGGCTCTTCAAAAATCATTTTAAATACAAACAAAGGGTTGTCCATCCACATTAGAGCCTGAATATTGAACCTATTAAAAAAATACTTGAAATAAGGAATGTCAACACAGGAAATGGAGAACAAAATGGAGAATAAAGCGACAAGAAAATAATGATTAACCTTATAAAATATCCTGTTTTTGATATTAAAATAGTAGGCTATTATAAAACTAATAAGGATTGGGGAAATTGCAAAACAAGAGATTAGAGTATCGAACCTAAAACCCATAAAGAAAGCTTTCAATAAAAGAACAAAACCTCCTTTTTGGCTTAAAACCTCACTTACAGCGTCAATGTTTAGTGGTAGAATAACAAGCCTAAACAGCAAAAAGAATAAAATACCAATTAAATAAGCCCAAAACAAATAGAGAATTTGCTTAGGAAAAGAATATCCCTTAGTCATAAAAAAAATTATTAATCAACAAAATTACTAATTTCTTTTACTAAATCATAGTATTAAGAGAAGAGAAAATGAATCGCTGAAAGAATTTATTGAATCAGCGTTTTAATTTTTTAATTCAGCGATTCAATAAATTCTTTCAGCGATTCATTTCCTTAATGATTTTCAGAAGCTACAACTGCGCCTGCAGAATATTGGAAGGCTTTAAGGTTGAATAATTCCATTACTGCAAACACGTGGTCAAATATATCAGATTGTACCTTTTCATATTCTATCCAACTTTGCTTTGCTGAGAAACAATAAATTTCTATTGGGACTCCTGTTGCTCCTGATTGAAGCTGCCTAACCATATGTGTCATATCAAGGTTTAGGTCTGGGTGAGTATTAAGCCAAGATTCTAGATATTCTCTAAAGGTGCCTATATTTGTTAGTTGGCGTTTGTCGAGCGGGGTCTCATGTGAGGCATTATGCTCTTCAATGAACCTAAGCTTATCTTCAAGATAGTCTTTCAGAAGTTCAGATTTCTTCAATCTTTCTATCTCCTGCTCTTTCAAATAATGGATTGTGTTGAGGTCTATATTTATTGAACGCTTTATCCTCCTACCCTTCGATTCCTCCATCCCTCTCCAGTTGGTGAAAGATTCTGATACTAGTTTATGGGTTGGGATGGTGGTAATGGTTTTGTCCCAGTTTTGAACCTTAACGGTGGTTAGGTTTATTTCCAAAACATCTCCATCAACTCCTCTGTTTTGCATAACTATCCAATCACCAATTTTAACCATATTGTTTGCACTTAGCTGTATTCCTGCCACAAATCCTAGAATGGAATCTTGGAAAACTAAGATAAGAACTGCTGCAAATGCTGTTAGACCTCCAAGTAATATAAGTAGGGATTTTCCTGTGAATATGCTGATTACTACTATTAAGGCAATGCACCATATAAATATCATTAATACTTGTGTAAAGATTTTTAGGGGTTTTTCTTTCGATATTGGATAGCTTTCCCATATCCTATTAATGCCATCGAGAATGGAACCAACAAGAAGAACCGAGGCAAAGGTTATCCATGAACTAATAAATTTGTGGATAATGTTCATATGCTCCCAGTCAAGTGAGGTAAGCCCTATTTGAATTACAATTGCTGAGATTAGGTATCCAAGGCGGCGAAAGAATTTCTTGTCAAAAAGCAGGTTATCCCAATCGGTTGAAGTATGTCCTGCAATTTTAATTATTAGATGTGCAAGGTATTTTCTTGCTACCATATATGCTATCCAGCCAAATAACCCAATAAGAAAAAGGCTTACTATGGTGTTTACGAAGATTAGCAACCCCTCTGATTGAAGTCCAATACTCTGCAAAATTGGTTTGAAATCCATATTATTCTAGTGTTTTATAAGTTTTGTATTTGCAAAGATAAGAAATTCTCTTCTTGTTTCAAAATATATCTATTGTAGCCCTTTATCGGATTTTAGTTTAAGTATTTTGCCGTAGGAGTTAGTTATTTTGCTCTTATCTACTCTGCCTTGTTTAACTAATTGGAATATTGTTTCTATTGCTTTATAGCCTATTTCCTTATCGTATTTATCTCCATTATTTGAAAATATAAACATATCTACTCCTGCATTTATTGCTTTTTCCAAACAGGTTTCAAGGTCATATTCTTTTGCAATTGCTCCCATTGCCATATCGTCAGAAATGATAATTCCTTTGAAACCCATTTGTACTTTTAGCATATTGGTTAGGGTATTATACGACATTGTGGAGGGATATAGGGAATCGAAATTTGCATTAAAGACGTGAGAGGTCATAACAAGGTCAACATAACCCTCCTCTATTAGTTCTTTGAAAGGGACTAGCTCCTTTGGGTCATAGGTATTTGTTATATCTGATATTCCTTTATGAGTGTCTGACTTAGATGAGCCATGACCAGGAAAATGCTTTATTGTTGTTATTATTCCTTGTTTATTATGTTCTTCTATTACTATTTTTGCATGTTTGACTACTTGTTCTGCATCCTCACTAAAGCTTCTCTCAAGTTTGCCTATGATTGGACAATCAGTATTAACATTTACATCAACAGATGGTGTGAAGTTAAGGTTTATTCCTAATGATTTAAGGTTTCGTGCAGAACGTGATGCCCATTCTTTTGTAATTATTGGGTTATTATTATCTCCTAAGTATTGCTGTGAAACGCTTGGTGGAAAACCGTATTTTTCTTTTAACCTACTTACCTTCCCTCCTTCTTGATCTATTGAAATAAACAGACGATTGTTCCCAAGCTTTTGCATTTCAGCACATAGTGATCTTAGTTGGTTAGGATTTTCTATATTACGTTTTGCTTTCTTGCTAGGCACATCGTAGTCAAATAATATAACTCCTCCTATCTTTTCTTTAGCAATTAGGTCGTAAATCTCATTCTTTGGGCTAAGTTCCATACCTCTAAACCCTATAATAAGCATTTGCGATATTTTCTCTCTAAGTTCTTTATCCTCTCTTGAATTGTTTTGTGCATTAAGGTAAAAAGGAAGTGAGATTATGGTTGTTATTATAAATACTAGGCTTATTCTCTTTATCATTTTCTTATCTTATTTGGTTGATTGCTGTTTTTTTATTGTTGGCAAAATTAAGAAAATTCTCCTTTACATTATTGTTTTTCCTATATTTGCATCTTCAAAAAATAAAAATTCTTATGAAAGAGAAAAAAAATAGCTTGATTTTTAGCCTATCAATTATTGGTATCCTTTATTTTATATTTGGATTCATAACATGGCTAAATAGTGTTTTAATCCCTTTCCTTCGTGAGGCTTGTGAGCTATCAGATTCTCAGGCTTATTTAGTTACATTTGCTTTCTATATATCCTATTTTGTGATGGCCCTACCTTCATCTTGGGTTTTGAAAAAGACTGGATTTGCAAAAGGAATGGCTGTTGGACTTGTGGTTATGGCTATTGGCTCATTGGTTTTTATTCCTGCTGCCAAAGAAAGGAACTACGTTATTTTTCTTATTGGACTCTTCCTTCAAGGAACCGGCTTAGCTCTCTTGCAAACTGCCGTTAACCCTTATGTAACCATTCTTGGCCCAATTGAATCGGCTGCAAAAAGGATGAGCATTATGGGGCTTTTCAACAAAATTGCAGGAATGATTGGTATCCTTTGGCTTTCAAAGGTTTTGTTTTCAGATATGACTGCCCTAAGTGAGCATATTCAAACCCTAAGTGGAGATGCAAGAATATTAGAACTAAATCTTCTAACTCAAAGAATAATACCTCCTTATATTGGAATTGCAATTGGATTATTCCTTTTAGCTATTATGGTTCTTCTGGCTAAGCTTCCAGAGGTTAAGAATGAGGATGAGGACGATTACGATGAAGTTACACATAAGTCAAGAAGTATATTTTCTTATTCATATATGTGGTTAGGAGTTATAACTCTTTTCCTTTATGTTGGAGTGGAAGTTATTGCAATTGACACTCTTGGACTATATGCCGTAAGTCAAGGAATAGCAAAAGATATTGCTCCAATGCTTGGAACTCTAAGCCTTATTGCTCTAACTATTGGATATATACTAGGAATAATACTTGTACCAAAATATATATCCCAAAGTAAGACCCTAACAGTTTGCTCAGCCTTAGCCCTAGCATTTGCTATTGCAGCTATTATGACGCATGGCGTAACTTCAATAGTATTTATTATTCTTCTTAGCTTTGCTCATTCCCTAATGTGGCCTGGTATTTGGCCACTAGCAATAGACAAGCTTGGAAAACATACTGCTGTTGCCTCTGCCCTTCTAATAATGGCAATTGCAGGAGGCGCAGTGATGCCGTTAATTTATGGAGCTTGGGCAACAGAAATTGGCAATAGACAAATACCTTATTTAATATTAATACCTTGCTATCTATTTATTGCCTTCTATTCAATTAAAGGTCATAAGATAGGAAAGAAAATTACAGAAAAAAGATAAATCAATGGCAAAAACAAAGATACATTGTTCATTTTGTGGAAAAGGAGAACATGAAGTAGGTTTTATGGTTAATGCATACGAGGCAAACATTTGCGATACTTGCATTGATAAGGTTCATGAAATGAAAAAAGAGGATAAGCAAACAAAAAACTCTAAATACGTTGCAAGCCTTGAGGTAAAGAGACCAAAAGAAATAAAAGAATATCTAGACCAATACGTTATTGGACAAGAAGACGCTAAGAAGGTGCTTTCGGTTGCTGTCTATAACCATTACAAAAGACTTAACCACACTTTAAACTCTGAGAATAATTCAGAAGAAATTGAGATAGATAAATCGAATATAATCATTGTTGGAAAAACAGGAACAGGTAAGACCCTTTTAGCAAGAACAGTTGCAAGGATGTTAAACGTCCCTTTTGCAATTGCTGATGCTACTGTTCTAACAGAAGCAGGTTATGTTGGAGAGGATGTTGAAACAATATTAACAAGACTACTTCAAGCTGCCGATTACGATGTTGAAAAAGCAGAAAAGGGAATAGTATTTATTGATGAAATAGATAAGATAGCACGTAAGAGCGACAACCCTTCAATAACCAGAGATGTTAGTGGAGAAGGAGTTCAGCAAGCTCTTCTAAAACTATTGGAGGGAAGCATAGTTCATGTGCCACCACAAGGAGGAAGGAAGCATCCAGACCAAAAACTAACTGCTGTTAATACTAAAAACATACTTTTTATATCTGCAGGAGCGTTCAACAATATAGATAGAATTATTACAACTCGTCTGAAAGCAAATGCAATAGGCTTTAAGTTCAACAAAAACTTAGATGAAGATGTGGATAAAGAGAATATCTTAAAATATATACAACCACAAGATATAAGGAAATTTGGATTAATACCTGAGCTTGTAGGAAGATTCCCAGTTCTAACTCATCTTGATCCACTAAACGCCCCAGCTCTTAAAAGAATACTTACCGAGCCAAAGAATGCTATTGTTAAACAATATAAAAAACTCTTCGAAATGGATGGAGTCAAGCTTAAATTCTCATCCGATGCATTAGATTTCTTTGTTGAAAAAGCAATTGAATACGAACTTGGTGCAAGAGGACTAAGAGGTTTGATTGAAAACGTTATGACAGAGCTAATGTATGAAACTCCTGAAACCGATAAAAAGGAAATAACCATAACACAAAAGTTTGCACAAAAAGAGTTTGCAAGGTATGAAGGGAAATTCAATAGTATGGAAAAATAACCTTTGGCATAGTTATTGTTAAACTAAAGAAAGAAATAAAAAAATATAGATATGAAAAAGCTTAGTTTAATAATAATACTCTTATTTACTATTCC
>DUQY01000079.1 GCA_012837565.1 Bacteroidales bacterium
AAATATCCAATAATTGAGATACGGATGTTGGGTTCTGCGACCCAACATTAAATATACAGTGCTGTTGAATCGGCGTCTAAAAAATCCATTCCTATTTGTTAGAAAAAAATTGAACCGAGGAGCATAACTATAATCTAAGGATGAGAATTTCGATAAAAAGAAACCAAGAATACGTAGTATCAGCAAAGCGACAATTAAAAGAGGAATCAAAACAGAAATAATTTCTCGCATACTCGCTGTTTCAATAAAAGAATAAAAGGAGTTACTATTTTCAACTTGAATATATTCCCTTGCAACGAAACCTTCACCGTATTTTGTAAGAACGTTTGCATATACCTTTCCCAAAGACTTAACGATAAGTGCGTCTCCTTTTTCGACTTGCCCAATTACTGCACTTTGAGCTGACGGGCTATCTCTAATGTTTAATTTTGTTGCAGTCACTATGCCATGGCTCTGAGGTTCAAAATGCCCACAACTTGACAGAAGAATACAAACGAAAAGGAATAATAGACTTTTATACATACAGGTGATATTAAAAAGTATGAGAAACGATCAAGTAAATAATCATAAATGAGGAGATGCGAATAACCTTATAATTTTGCTAAACAAAAGAGCTGCCCAAAAAGGCAGCTCTTTATGCTCATTACAATGATAAGTATTTATCTAAGTCTAGAACTTAAAAGTAAAAGCTTAAAAACAATCCACCATAAGTTGCTGGTCTGCTAGTACTAAATGAAGAGCCAGACTGAGTTGGAAGTACAAGAGAATTGGTATTTACCACTTCGCTCCCATTCCATGATTCAGATACAGCATTAGACTGACCACTCCATTCATATTGAAAGTCCAATCCGTACTCGCCACCGATACTCATTTTAGGCATAAAAAAATATTCTACGCCTATAAATAATCCCGCTGAAATTGTATTACTCGCAACATCTTTAGCCTCTAAAACACGGCTTGCTCCATTGATATTTCCGCCAAAATTATGTGAAGTTGGTATTTGGTTCATAGCAGAGATAGGATTAGCATAGGTATATTCTGAAAAAGAATTTCCATAACCATAACCTATTTGTGCACCATAATATCCCGCTAAACGATTACGTGTTTTGTAGATCTGATATCCAACTTTTAAATATACATCTCTATATTTTTCCAGCTTCAGATCTTCTGCCTTGGCATTAGGATTAAACGGATCCAGACGCAATAAATCATCGGCAACATACTCTCTTGAATTATTGGTTCCATTGTCAATTCCAATAATAGCACGAACGGCTGTATTGTCTGTTAGAAAATACTTAAAATACAAAGTAGTTTCTCCCAAGTTTAGGCTGTTATTCGTGTTGCCGTTGAACGCATTCCCTAAAAACTCTAAATAGGGAAGTGCGTCAGCTCCTATAGAGATATCTCCTGCTTTTGGCAAATACTCTTTAGAATTGTTCTCCTTAATTACTTCAACTACTTCAACCTCATCTTGAGCAAAAACCATAAGTGGGGCAAAGAGTAAAAGAAGGATTGTTGTTTTAATATATTTCATCTGCTTATAATTTGTTTTTAAAAGACTCTATGATATTAGCCGCTTCTCTCATCCTTTTATAATACAGGACATACTAGAAATGGCGCACGACATAAATTCTTTATTTGTTTTAATCAAACTCGTTAATTAATAATTGAAAGCAGTTCCACCTCCAATAGAGAAATCTACAATATTATCGGTTTCAGGCCCAAAATCTCCTATAGTAGCTTCGCCAACATAAGAATACCTTGCTTTAGCAAATTCACTTGGATCTAAAACAGTTGGGATATTTTTGGACGCTTTGAAATTCCAATGCGCTGTAATGTCAACACCTGCAGGAATTTGCACTTCGTAATTCTTTCCACTTGTAGAAAAGTCTTTTGACCATACAATTTTGTCGTCTTTTTTACCAATAAAAGTAATAATGGTGCCTGAAGGTAAAGCTTCTTCGTCAGTATTATCCAAATCCAATTCGCCGGTAACCTTACCATAAACCATCGCTGTAAAATTCAATTCTTCTTTCGACTTAATAGTATAATTAATATCACTAAAAGAAGTTAGACCTACTTTTACTGACGCAGTAACTGGATCACTTGTGTATACTGTTGTTTGTGTTGGGAATTGAGAATTGTTCTCAAGCTTTAGGTCTGCAGTAAAATCTGTTGGAGTAATCGTAACAGTCACTCCTTTGTTATTGGAGGGCACTTCTACTGAATAGGTACCATTTTCACCTACTGTAATCATTTCTTCCCAGTTTCCTTTCTCAACATCTGAGTTTAATTCTGAATAAGGAACAGTAATCAATAAACTTGTTCCTGCAGGAGCAAACTCTTTACCGCTTTTTTGTAAATCTAGTTCTGCATAAGCAATACCAGCTACAGTTGCAACTTGCGTTGTATCTACCGATATTTTAGAACTTGTTAACTGATCCTCAGTACAAGAAGTTAACGACAAATTCAAAGCAAAAATGCATAAAACACTTAAATAAAAAAGATTCTTCATAGTAAAATAAAATATTATTAATTATTATTATTAAGTTGACAAATCTAAAGCTTTATTCAAAAGTTTTGAGAAGCTTTAGATGAATAGTGTCCAGCGGCCAGTAATCAGTGACCAAAGCAATTAAAACTTCCGCCAATGACTCGATTTTTGTGACTAACCAATATCATTAGCGATATTATATTGTTCAACAAATACTGACTTAGATTGGTGGCTTTATTTTATAAAACTTATTGTACAATTGATAAACAATGACTATTTTAGTTTTTTTAAAGACTCAATAAAACCTTTAATTTAATGAGAAGGCCATCTTCTGTTTTCTTTCTTCTATTCCTAATTTCTCTTACCCACCTATCGGCACAATCCTTTAAGGGAGGTCTAAAAGGCGGATTAGTTGCTTCTGAAGTGTCGGGCGATCATTTGGCTGGTCCCAATAAATTTGGATTTTTTGGTTCAGCTTTCACAATGTATCCTATAGCTGAACACTCTTACCTGCAAATGGAGGTGATGTATATTCAAAAAGGGAGTCGCTCTGTACCCAAAGATGAGAATCAATATTTTGATTATCGCTTTTCACTTCAATATTTGGAAGTACCCCTCCTCTTTGTTCAAGATATTGGCGCATGGTCTTTATTCTTAGAGGGTCTATTATTACATGGAGGGTTTTCCATTTCGAAACTAATTGCATACGATGAAACCGAAAATGGGGCCTCAATAGTTTCACCCATCAACAGCAATTACAAAGCAATGGAAGCAAATCTGCTACTCGGTTTTTCTTATCCTCTAAGCAATTCACTCTATGCTACTTTTGGATATTCCAATTCTCTCACCCCCATTCGACCACATGCGAGCGGACAATCTACCTGGAAGAACCATGGACAATACAATTCAGTTTGGACATTGGGATTTTCATACATAATCTGGTAATGTTCAAAACCCTGCTGTATAACAGAAAAAGAGGCTTTGGATCTCAAGTTCAAGAGCTATATCTTTAAAATCCATTAAAAAAGGATTGTAAAGTCCGAATTGTTTTTTACTGTGATTAAGAAATGAAAGACATTATAAATTCGCTAAATAAAAGAATGATTGTCTTTTCTATAAAACGCCTTTCAACTTAGACAAATTATAAATAGAGATTTTTTTCTTTAATTGTTTGAGAAAAAGATATGAAGAGGTTACCTTTGCAATAAAGTCAGAAGTAATTAGGCTTTAAGTATTATGGAATATCATTGTAAATCATAACCAACTGA
>DUQY01000080.1 GCA_012837565.1 Bacteroidales bacterium
ATCCTTGGTTCCATAAGCCAACATAAAATCTGCATAAATCCTCCTACTTAGCCTATAATTTGTCTTACCACTTAAACGAAAACGACTTCCCTCAATCGCGTTAAAAGAATAGAGATTATCTAAGGGTCCAATATCGACAGGACCTGCAAGGAGGTAACCACCATAGAATATTTCAGACAAGTATTTTGTTACCCTAAACCAAGATATCTTATCTAAACTGTCTGGTAGCTGATAAGTCTTCTTTTCGGCCTGAGTTAGGGGAGAAATTCTATTGGAATCGTTTAGCCTAAATGCTTTTATCTCTTTGTCCTGCTTCAAAACATATTCCTCAAACGCAGGTTTAGAATAAGAGTTTATGCTATAACCATAAGCTTTTAGGGTATAAAATTTAATCTTAGCATAAATTGCATCCTCAGTAATATAGGAAATTTGTTTTTTCACCCCATCAATTTCAATGGTATCTGTCTTAAATTTTTGGACAAACTCAATCTTATCAACAAAATTCACATTCGCCTTTTCTGTTATTGAAAAATTTGCACTAATTATTTCATAGTTTTCATCGTTTGAAATAAATAGATATCCCATAAAGCCCATATCGTATACGTTGCGAGGAATAAAAGAAAGCTTAATGCACTCCCTGCCTTCAACAATAAGAGTGTCTTCAATAAAGAATTTATAGAACTGAGGGGCAAAGGAATTGACAGGACTCATAAACTGATTGCCCAAAACATCAACATATTTCTGATAAAGGTCTATCTTAGTAAATATGCTTGTTCTTATCCTTCTTGCATTGCTTTCGTCCATAATTGCAGTTAATTGAATATCTTGAAGGACTAATCTTTGTGATTCAAAACCCTTACCCTCTTTGCAATATATTTGGGATAGCTCTTCAAAGAAGTAAACAGGAAGATAGTTTTCGCTCTCAAAATAAGTAGTTTCCAATCCCTTCATTAAATTAAGCACAGGCTTCAATTTCATCCTTGCAAGCACAGTATCATTTACAGGATCTAAGGCAATAAGACTTTTATTATGAGAAGTGTAGTTTAGGGGGCAGTGATTGAGGATAGAATTTGCTTCTCGGTTATCCAATACTTTTCTTATCAGCTCCACCGCAGGGTTATCCTTATTGGTATACTTCTCTTTCTTTGCCGTAATAACAACTTCCTTAATTTGCGATGCATGAGGCTCAATAGCAATCTTTATTGACTTTGTTTTAATAAACTTAATAGATTTCATTGTTGGCTGATAGGAAATATGGGATACCCTAAGGCTGTCTATACCTTCTGGAACATCTATCTGAAAATAACCATTATCATCACTTGTCACCCCTTGTGCAAAACCATCAACAGAATAACTTATTGTTGCTCTGAAAACCCCTTCCTTATTTGTTGCATCTACAACCTGCCCTTTAAAGGTTTTTGATTGCCCAAAGGAAGAAAATGATATAATCAGGAAGAAAATAAGGACTAAAAAAATATAAAATTTAATTTTACTCATATATCAAAGAATCAACAAATGTACTTATTAAACCAATATCAAGGCATTTTATTTTATTATTTCTGGAAAAAAGAAAAAGCCGTTACATTTTTTTTGTAACGACTCTTCTTTAATTAGGCTATAAGTTAAATGAGATTACTTTATAATATTTAACTCAACCCTTCTGTTCAGTTGGTGGGCTTTAGTTTTCTTTTCTCCAGATAAATTATCAATAAATTCATTAGTTAATGTATCTCCGATTTTAAATACTGGATGAGATCTAGCTATATACTGGTCAATTACCTCTGGTTCTGTATAGCCTGTATAGGATATAACTATTCTGTCTTCAGAAATCCCCTTTGCAACTAAATAGTTTTTAGCTTTGGTCGATCTTTCTTTTGAAATAGTTTGATTTACCTCATACGTGCCTCTTATATCAGCATGACCGACACAATTAACTTTCAAATCCTTATTATCATTTAAGAATATAACAAACCTATCTAATATATCTTTAGATTCTTTATCTAAGTCTGATTCGTCAAA
Organism: Bacteroidales bacterium; assembly: GCA_012837565.1. Taxonomy (GTDB): domain Bacteria; phylum Bacteroidota; class Bacteroidia; order Bacteroidales; family P3; genus UBA10566. Next base: position 2,020 of record DUQY01000080.1, read on the forward strand.
TGCGAAATGTAATTTATAGTATCCATCAGCTGAAATAGGTTGTAAAGGATCTGCTATCCTCTTAACTATTCTAGTGTTGTCGTTTGTAGTTGTCATTTTTGAAATATCGGAATTGTTCTTTGCACGATTCTCTAATTCATTAATCTTATTGTTCAAATCATTAATCTTTTTATTGTTTAATGAATCTTTCACTCTAGCAGCATTTTCTATCTCAGCTATTTTCTCCTGCCATTTTGCATCATCACAATCAGAGATACAAGCTGACTTCATTAATCTTTCAATTAATTCTAAAGAGCATTCATCAATAGTTTCTCCACTATTTATTATTAGATTTAATGTTTCAAGGCTTTTTGCTTTATTACCCATTTCACAATAATAAACTGCAAGATAGTATAATGCTTCATGCTTTTGGTAGTTTGTCTTAGCTTTTGTTAACGCTAAATCATAAGCCGCAACTGCTTC
>DUQY01000081.1 GCA_012837565.1 Bacteroidales bacterium
AATAAGAACAATTAACAAGAAAGGCGTAATGGCTTGCTTAGAAAATTCAATTGAAAAAGGAATAATTAAGTTATAACTTTTTTAGTTTTATTTTTCAAGATGCTGTCCTCAACATTTATTTGAAGACAGCATTTTTAATTTAAATAAAAACGTAAATCATGTTGTACTCATTTGATTTTGAAAGAAGAGTCGATTATGTAGAAACCGACAAGATGGGAGTTATGCATAATAGTATATACTTTTGGTTTTTTGAGAAAGGACGTACAGAAACTCTTCGCCATCTAGGTGTTTCATATAAGGAAATGGAAGATAGAGGGGTTATGATGCCGCTCGTTGAGCAATATTGCAAATATCACTCACCCTCCTATTACGATGACAAAATAACCATAAGAACTATCATTGAGGAAATGCCCATAGTTCGTTTTTCTTTCAAATACATTATACTCAGAAAAGAAGCCAACGGGACGGAAACCCTCCTTGCAGAGGGCAATAATATGCTTGCATTCATTGACTCTGTATCACGTCGTCCTATGCGTTGCCCTCAGTGGATTAGAGAATTATTGCAAGAAAAGTTGGACAATTAAGAATTAAGTTGTATGTTTGCAAACTCAAAAAAAAGTATTTAATAATTTAAAAGAAAGAGGTATTTATTATGATTGTAGTTCCTATTAAAGAAGGTGAAAATATTGAAAGAGCTCTTAAGAAATTAAAGAGAAAGTTTGAAAAGACAGGTGTGGTGAAAGAATTACGCCGAAGAAAACAATTTGACAAACCTTCTGTAATAAATAGAGAACGTAGAATGAAGGCTATTTATATTCAAAAGCTTCAACAAGACGCTTTGAATCAATAATCTAACATTCTGTCATAAATTTAAAAGGTCTGGAAACTTGTTTCTAGACCTTTTTTGTTGTATATTTGATACATGAAATTTGATAATTATATTAATTATTTACTAACAGAAAAGCATTATTCAAAGCATACAATAACTGCTTATAGTATAGATTTAAAGCAATTTGAAGATTTCATTCAAAAGGTATTTGAAATATATGAAGCAAAGGATGTTACCTCTTCAATGATTAGAGATTGGATTGTACACTTAAGTGAAAACAAAATTACTAATCGTTCCATAAATCGCAAGATAACCACTCTTAGATCATATTTTCGTTACCTCTTAAAGATTCAAGAGCTTGAGATAAATCCACTTCTTAAAATTCTTCCAGTTAAAACCTCAACCAGGAATCCTGTTTTTATTATGCAGGAAGATATGAGTCGTATAATAAATATGGAATATGAGAAAGACTTTGAAGGGATAAGAAATAAGTTAATTATTGAATTACTTTATGCAACAGGGATGAGAAAGTCGGAACTCTTTAACTTAGAAGAAAAAGACTTTGACTACCAAAGACAAGAGATAAGGATATTTGGCAAACGCAGAAAAGAAAGAATAGTTCCAATGCATAAAGAAATTATAGATTTATTATACCAATACTTAGAACAAAAGAATATTATTGGAAAAGGAGAGAAAAGGCTATTAGTTAACAGAGATTGTTCTCCAATTTCAATATATCAATTAAATATAATAGTAAGAGAATCTCTCTCAACATCGCAAGTTGAAAGGAAATCGCCACATATTTTGCGACATACCTTTGCAACACACCTATTAAATGAAGGAGCGGATATAATGAATGTTAAGGACTTACTTGGTCATGCATCTTTAGAGGCAACACAAATTTACACTCACAATACTATTGAGAAGCTAAAAAGCGTTTATAAACAAAAGCACCCAAGAAGTGAATAAAAAAACTGAAATTAGGCAAACACGTTTTGCTAAAATAAATAAATTAAAAAGGAGGTTTATATGAACATTACCATTAACGCAGTAAAGTTTCGTTTAGCTGAGCAACTAGAAGAATTCATCAATGAAAAAGTATCTAAACTAGGAAAGCTTGTTCCAGAGGCACTAGGAGCAGAAGTAACTCTTAAGGTTGATAAACCATCAGCCGAAAACAATAAGATAGCAGATATCAAACTTATGGTTAGAGGTTACGATTTGTTTGCCTCAAAACAAGGAGGTAGCTTTGAAGAATGTATATCGGAAGGTATAGACGCCCTGAAAGTTCAGATAGAGAAGCACAAAGATAAAAAATAGATATCTTTTCAAATAAAGATAGTCCCATATTTCAATATGGGGCTTTTTTATTGTTTGATTTTAAAAGAAAAACAAATAATATATATGGAAACATTACTTAAAAGTTTAGGGATAGATAAGAACGAAAACCCGCAAATAAAGATAGATTTAATTCACAAATACATTAACCTAAGACTAATGGCTCTTAACCTCCCTTCTGTTGAAGAAACAGAAAAGGATGAGAGAAATGAAGAGTTTATTGAGATTATTAAAGGGTTAATTGCAAACTACAAGAAAAGGGAAGAATTCTTTGCAACAGGTCTATGTCCTGCTGATGAAAGAATTCAAGGCTTTCTAAATAATTACTTTGAAGGGGTTGAGGGAGTAGATGATATTATAATCCCAAACAATACTTTCTCTTTAGATAGTTATGGAGTGGCAAGAGAATTGTCGCTACCTAATCAGGGAGATAAGTATGTATCAGATTACATATCCTCATATAGGGTCAAACAAGGAGTATTGCATAACCCAGCTAAGGATAGAAGAACAACAAAAGGTGTATTCCATATCTCAGAGGGTGGATTACCAATACCTGCAGACAAAAAAGCAGTTCCAAAGAATGCTGCAAAATACATTATAAGCAAAGCATTTGAAGAAACAGGAGATGTATTTAACCTTCCTTATACATCAGGCCAAGAAAAGCAAGCTAAAACCTTTGCATCCATTTTGCTTCGTCCAACAGTTTCACCACTAATTAAAGGAATAAATGAGAGAAAGTCAATGGAGATAAGATTCTTTGCTCCAGGAAGTCTCGTTAGTAGCCTTGATTTTGTGGAAAGTATATTTGGTAATGCAGGTAGCCCTTATCATCCAGAAAACGATGCAGCTTTAGATTATTTGCATTGGACAGGACATACAGGATGTATTGTATTGGCTCCTCAGCTAACAAAACTAACAAAAAAAGAAGTTGGTCTTGTACATATCTCAGAGGCAACAGAGCGTCAAAAGAGAGACGGAATGTGTTGGGAGAAGGAAGATGAGCTATACAATGAAGGTCAATCTTTTAAATTAACAGTTAGAACAGACCAGGGGATAATTGTATCTGTTATTGCTGATAATTATTTTGGTTATTCAAAGAAAGAAATAAAAACAATGATAAGTTATTCTTCCAACCTTTTTGGTAATTCGGAAGAAGAACACGCAGGAGGAGCAATGGTTTTCCCTGGATATAACCAAGGAGACTCTTATATTGCAAAACCAAACAAAATAAAAGCAGTCTTCCAAGAGGTTATTAATAATAATTCAGATAAGATTGATTTCTTTGAACAAGGCTACGGAATCGATAAAACCTATAAAAACTTATACTACTTACCAGAAAACGTAGAATTTAGCATTCAAACTCAATCCATAACTTGGAAGACCCCTAATGGGAAACAGAAACTAAAGCTCCTTCCAAATAGAATATATATTCTTCCAAACGGATCTAAGTTTAGGATGGAAAGGTATTCTGGTGCCGCAAACTATCGTTTACTTGAAGTTTACGGTGAGGGAACATTTTGTCATAAACCATGCACAGTTTCGGGCGGAGGAAAGAGTGAAATATCTAAATCAATTGAAGACGCAATTATCATTGGTTCTTTCTTTGTAAATGATTTTGATAACGATATTAGAAAAATAGATGCAATAATCAACTACGACTACTCAACACGCTTCAAAGGCATTGACACTCCTATACCTTTTTCTAGGACATTCCTAAACCCCAACCGTTCAATGGGCTCTGTAATTAAACTATTAAATGCTTCTTCTCTTTATACTGAAGAATATAATAGATGGATTAGAAGTATACCTCAATATATTAAAGGAATAGCATTTATTGTCAAACGATTTTATAGAGAAGAATGGCAAGAGGATTGGAAAAAGCATTTTAGTGTAGATATACTTAATGGTTCCAATGGGAATGAATTGAAGTTTGAAGATAAAAAAGTCTTTGCACGTTACCTTAGAATAGGATTCCAAGAAAACGGAAAGTGGAGAACATTTAAACTTCGTCAAGACTTTGTTCAGGCAGATAAGCTTCAAATGGAAGATGATATAACAGCATCAACAGTAGTTCCAACAAAATTACTTTCAAAGATTGGAAGAGCAGAGGATAGTTTAAGTGTTAAGATAACCGAAAACTGTGAATATCGTTTCTTCCAAAGGCCTGATGATGCAGTTCTAAGAGGATACGACAAGAAAGCAGAACAAGACCTATCAACACCAAATACATTTATTTCAAACTTTGAACCTCTTAACCTCGAAGACGCACAAGAAATGGTTGAAGATGTAATTAACTTTGACCGCTTCACAGATCCAATGAGAGAAATGATTGAAGAAGTTGCTCAGAAGAAAGATAGCCTTTATTTTGTTTCCTCAGCACATCCACGTGTGGTAAATGGAAAACCAACAGCCAATGTTCGTTATCTTCAAACACGTGACGACTTAGTTCATCCAATGGATAAATACGTTGCAGAGATGGGTCTAAGGCTTTCAAGAAGACTTAAACCACACGAACACCTATATTTGCCTGTAAATGCAGTATTGCCAGGAAGAAGAAACAACCCAGCATCAGAAGGAGTTAGACCATTAGCCGTTTATAACCCTATCCACTACCAAGAACTACCAGAACTATTTATGGACTTCATCTGTAGCTTAACAGGAAAGTCCCCTTCAACAACAGGAGCAGGAAGTGAAGGAGCATTAACCAAGTCACCATTCAATGCCCTTTGTGCAATATCAGACCTAAACAATGCCTTGCTATCATTTATCCTAACAGGCTATAATGGTTTCACAACCCCAGCAGGACATATCGGCAAGAGATATAAGGTTTCTCACGACATAAGTCTTCTTATTCCAGAGCTATGGTCAAGACTTCTTCCAAAAGAAACTGATCCAAAGCTAATGATTGAAGAGGGAAGTTTAGAGAAATTAAACGACTTTGAATATAATGGAAAGCTTGTTAAGGCATCTGTACTTGGATATAGAATAACACAACACTTTGTTAACCATTATTTCGGTAGAGTATTTGAAAACCCTAACGTTGTTTTCGAAGACGATATGCTTCAACCAGAACTTCAAAGTATGGATGAGTTTGTAGATGGAGTAAATAACATTGTAGAAAACCAAGCAAGAGTAGCAAAGAACTACTTCGATGATGGTTCTGTTTCAATGGCAATACCTCCTCTAAAAGCCCTATTACATATAATGGTATATGGTCAGTACGAAGGTAAAACAATAGATTGTAGAGAAGTAAGAGAGCTATTTACCCAAGAATACGCAATAAACAGTGATTGGTATAAGGAAAGACTTATT
>DUQY01000082.1 GCA_012837565.1 Bacteroidales bacterium
ATTTTGAGCATATTCCATTGGCATATTCTTAGCCTCCTCTGTGAAGAAAGAATTCATCAGTGGCTTACCCAAAATAACTGTTATAGGCTCGGCAGTATATGGATTGAAAGTATTAACCCAAACATAATCTATATTTGGTCCAACTGCTAGGGCTGTATTTGATGGAAGTGTCCATGGGGTTGTAGTCCATGCAATAAAATAAGTATCTTTATATTCTTCTGACTTAACCTTAAACTGAGCAACCATTGTTGTATCCTTAACGTCCTTATAGCAACCAGGCATATTTAACTCGTGAGAACTAAGTCCAGTTCCTGCAGCAGGTGAGAAAGGTTGTATTGTATATCCTTTGTATAAGTATCCTTTCTTGTATAACTCTCCAATCAGAAACCAAAGAGTCTCAATATATTCGTTTTTGAAGGTAATATATGGATTATCTAAGTCAACCCAATAGCCCATTTGCTTGGTTAACTCATCCCACATATCCTTATATTTCATAACCTCAGCCTTACAAGCCTCATTATAATCATCAACTGAGATTGTTTTACCAATATCTTCTTTGGTTATACCTAAATTCTTCTCAACGCCCAATTCAACTGGCAAACCGTGAGTATCCCAACCTGCCTTACGTGCAACATGGTATCCTTTCATCGATTTATAGCGACAGAATATATCTTTTATAGCTCTTGCCATAACATGATGAATCCCTGGCTGACCATTTGCAGAAGGAGGTCCTTCATAAAATATAAATTCCTTAGAGCCTTGGCGAAGTTTTAGGCTGTTTTCAAAAACCTTATTCTCCTGCCAATATTTCTGTATATACTTGTTAATCGTTGTTAAGTCAAGCTGTTTGTATTCTTGATACTTCATTCCCATACCCTATTCTTAATGATTAATTTAAGTTTGATTTTAACTTGCAAAAGTACGAATATTATTAGAGAAATCAAAAGATTAGAAATAAGCATTTATAATTTCTGAAAATGATTTTTGAAATATAGGATTAAACCTCTAAATATTAAATCTTTAAAATGAGTTTCTGCAATATATTTTTGTTGATATGTAAAAATAATGTCGAAAAAATTTGGTAGGAATAAAAAATATTGTACTTTTGCATCCTCAATTGGGAGCATAGCTCAGCTGGTTCAGAGCATCTGCCTTACAAGCAGAGGGTCACAGGTTCGAATCCTGTTGCTCCCACATCCAAAAAAAACCTTACATTATTCAATGTGAGGTTTTTTATTTTAATACTATTCCTTCTTCAATTCCAATCAATGAATTAAAACATTAATCCAATAAATTATTACGCTGAAAGAATTTCTTAAATCAAAGAAAGAATTTTCTGAAACGCTGTATTATTTTTATAAGGTGGCGGGTTACTCAATTAAATATTTGTTTTACAAAATTAAAGCTCAGCTTTATGAAATTATTACTTGATTTGATGAGTTCCTTATTCTAAAATAGAAATTTTGATTTAGACTTTGGTTTTTTATCGCCCCACAATGATTATCTTTGCATAACTAAATAAAGAAAATATATGGTTAGAAATTGGAATAAAGGGTTAAATATCATTGCTATTGTATTGTCAGTTTGTGCAATCTCGATGGGAATTTTCGTTATGGCAAAGACTGCACCTAAGAATGATGATGCTCAGTACAGGGAATTAATCAAAGAAAACTATCAAAACTTTGCAGCACCATTCCCAGATAAGGTAGAGTTTTGCGGACAAGAGGTTCCAATTGATAATATTCTTGTGAGGGAAGCCTTAGATATGGAATTAAACCTAATTATGTATAATCACTCGAAGACCTTTCTTATTTTGAAAAAAGCTGAGAGGTATTTTCCTGAAATAGAAGCTATTCTTAAAAATCAAAATATACCAGAGGATATAAAATATTTGGCTGTTGCTGAAAGTGGACTTGCAAATCTTGTTTCTCCTGCTAAGGCAGAGGGAGTTTGGCAGTTTGTTCTTCCAACAGCAAAGGAATATGGTTTGGAGGATTTTGAGGGTTGGGATGAGAGATATGATTTGGAGAAATCGACCATTGCAGCTTGTAAGTATTTAAGAAATAAGAAATCAGTTTTTAATGACTGGGCTTTGGCTTGTGCTTCTTATAATTCGGGAGAGACAGGGGTTAAGAATAGGATGAGGGAGCAGGGCAGTGATAATTATTGGGAACTATACACCAATACCGAAACCTCACGCTATGTTTATAGGATTATTGCTTATAAGCTTATTATGGAAAATCCTCAGCAATACGGTTATTACTTCCGAAAGAAAGATACATACCAACCAATTCCTGTCAAAGAGTTAATTATTGACAGTTCAATAAATGATTTATATGCTTTTGCAAAACATGTTGATGTTCCGTATAAAGTACTTAGGAACTTAAATCCTGTTATAAGAGGAAGTAAGATTGTGAATAAGAACAATAAGAAATTAAAACTATATATTCCTACTAGTGAAGGTTTATCATGGAAAAACATTACAAAGAATATAAAGAACGAACCTATTAGGCTTAGGTTTGAGGAATAAAAAAAATAGGAGAACATTTTAAATGAACTCCTATTTTTTTGTTTTGGTGTGTCAGATACGACTAGTCAATAACTATAACTAAGCATTTGCTTCCTCTCCAAAACTGTTCAGGATTAGTTATTCTAATTGAAGTTGGAGTTTTCTCGTTTCCTTCTAAAGTATATGAATCAGTTGGGTGAGATGTAACAATCTTAATTTTCTTTCCTGTTAATGGAATTTCTTGAGTGTTACGAATATCTATTTTTGTTAGGTTAGCATATTCTGCATTATTAGCTAAAACAGAAGCCTTACCTATTCCTATAAAACCACCTTTACGATCTATAACCTCTTTATTAAGAAGTTCTTTTTTGGTTCCAACAATAAAATAAGCAGTGTTCTTCTCGTCTTCAATTTTCATTATTTGAGCATCTTTGGTCTTTGTTTTAGAATTCAAGTCAGCAATATCTTTTGTTAAATTATCTATTTGAATATTCTTCTTTGATAACTCAGCAGTTAGAGATTGTATTTGCTCTTCTTGTTCTTTTATTCTTGACTCAAGATTTTGAACAAAAGTCTTTAGTTGTTGATTTTCTTTATTGCTCTTGTTCATTCTTGCATTAACATTAGCAACTCTGCTTTTATTTTCTGACAAAAGGTTGTTAATGGTTTCAATATTAGATTTAATGCTTGACTTTGTGTCTTTTGTTATTTCTCCTGATGTGTTTGCCACCTTAGAAACTTTAGAATATTGGCTTGTTATATCATTAAGGGAAGCGTCAATTTCATTAAGTTCTTGGAATAAAGATTCTAATTCACTGTCCTTTGCAGACATTAGTTGAGCAAATGAATCATGGATTTGCTTTTCTCTTGCTAGTTTTTCTTTATCTCCTTGGCAACCAAAAAGGGATACCATTGTGAATAAGCTGATGATTAATAAACTTTTCTTCATTTCTAATTTTGAATTTAATGGTTATTTAATTTTGAATTTAATATCAATCTTGAACTTACAAAAATAGTATTTTTTTTTGACATTACAATATATTAATCAGCAATATCAAAAAAGAATTTACCCTCCAATACAATAATTACCTCGTAAAAAAGTATTAATATTGCAGATTATTTCTATAAAAAAATGAACAAAGAAGAACTTGAAATACTTGGTGCAAAAGCTCACAACTTACAGAACATTTCTTTGTCAATACCAAGGAATTCACTTGTAACAATTACAGGCTTAAGTGGTAGCGGTAAGTCATCATTAGCTTTTGATACAATTTATGCAGAAGGACAAAGAAGATATCTAGAAACCTTCTCGGCATATATACGCTACTTTATTGGCACAATAGAAAGGCCAAATGTAGAAAAAATCACAGGATTGTCTCCTGTTATTTCCATAGAACAAAAAACTACTAACAAAAACCCACGTTCCACCGTAGGGACAACAACTGAAATATACGATTTAATACGTTTGCTTTTCGCAAGAGTTGCTGATGCCTATTCCCTAAATACAGGGGAGAAAATGGTTAAGTATTCTGAAAAGCAGATTATAGATATAATTGAAACAAACTTTTCAGACAAAACGGTTTTGGTTTTAGCTCCAGCTGTTAAAGGCAGAAAAGGACATTATAGAGAATTGTTTCTTTCAACGGCAAAGAAAGGATTCTTAAAGGTTAGGGTTGATGGTAAGGTTGTAAATATTAGTACAGGCATGCAGCTCGACCGTTATAAGATTCACGATATTGAAATTGTAATTGATAAGATTAGAATTAGCACTGAAAATACTACAAGGCTAAAGAAGTCTGTAGAAACTGCTTTCAAACAAGGTAACGGAACATTATTAATATTAGATGAAGATACTAATGAAATTAGATATCTAAGTCGTCAGCTAATGTGTCCTACAACAGGGATTTCATATACAGAACCGGAACCAAATACTTTTTCTTTCAACTCTCCTTATGGTGCATGCACATTTTGTAATGGCTTGGGTGAAATGACTCAGATTGATTTAGAAAAACTAATACCTGACGACACCAAAACATTAAACGAAGGAGGATTAGCACCACTTGGAAAACCAAATAAAGGTTCTTGGTTTACAAAACAACTTGAAGCATTAGGCAAAAAATTGGACTTCACTCTCGATATGCCAATAAAAGATATTAGCAAAGAAGCTATCCAAGTACTTCTTTATGGTTCAGATATGGAGCTTGAAACCTATGATGCTAATCTTGGGATAAGGTCGTTGAATAAAGATAAATTCCAAGGTATAGTAAACTTTATAGATTCACAAGTTGGCGATAATACTCCGGCTTCCATCCTTAAATGGGCTAATAGTTTTATGAACACATCGAAGTGTCCACACTGTGAGGGTAAAAGACTTAACCCGCAATCTTTGCAATTTAGAATTCTAGATAATAATATATCAGACTTAGTGGAAATGGACATCAAAGACCTTTCCCTTTGGTGCGAAACAATTTTAGATAAATTAGATAAACGCAAGCAAGAGATTGCAAAAGAAATACTAAGAGAAATAAATACTAAGATAAACTTCCTATTAGATGTTGGTTTAGGTTATCTAAACTTAAATAGAACAACAAGAAGCCTTTCAGGAGGGGAAAGCCAAAGAATAAGACTTGCCACACAAATTGGTTCACAGCTTGTTAATGTTATGTATATACTGGATGAGCCAAGCATTGGTCTTCATCAAAAAGATAATATCAAACTGATAGGAGCTCTAAAGAAACTTAGGGATGCTGGTAATAGTGTTATTGTTGTGGAGCATGACAAGGAAATGATTTTGGAATCAGATTGGATAACAGATATTGGACCAGGAGCAGGAATAAATGGGGGCAAGGTAATTTTCAATGGTAAGCCTAAAGATCTTCTTGAAGGGGATATAAATTCAATTACAGGTGATTACTTAAAAGAAAAAAGGAAAATTGAGATTCCAAATGAGTTAAGAAAAGGAAATGGTAACTATATTGAATTAATTGGTTGCACAGGTAATAATTTAAAAGATGTTGATTTGAAAATACCTCTTGGAATGTTTATCTGCGTTACAGGAGTTTCAGGAAGTGGAAAGTCTTCAATAATAAATAATACTCTTCACCCTATTCTAAATCAATATTTTTTCCGAGCCGACAAAAAGCCTCTGCCATATAAAGAAATTAAAGGTATAGATAATGTAGATAAGGTAATTGAGATTAATCAATACCCAATAGGAAGAACACCAAGATCAAACCCTTCAACCTATATTGGGGCTTTCGATGAAATAAGAAAGGTATTTGCTTCCCTACCAACTGCAAAAATTAGAGATTATAAGCCAGGGAGGTTTTCTTTTAACGTTAAGGGGGGAAGGTGTGAAACATGTAAGGGAGCAGGAGTTAAGCAAATTGAAATGAATTTCTTACCCGATGTTTTTGTTATATGCGATGAATGTAATGGAAAGCGATATAATAGGGAAACACTTGAAGTAAGATACAAAGGGAAGTCAATTAATGATGTATTGAATATGAGCTTTGATGAGGCAACCCTATTCTTTGAAAACCACCCACGAATTAGACGTAAATTAGAAATTGTTAAAGAAGTAGGTTTAGGATATATAACTCTTGGACAACCCTCAACCACTCTGTCGGGAGGAGAAAGCCAAAGGATTAAATTATCAGCAGAACTTGGAAAACCAGAAACAGGAAACACCCTTTATATATTAGACGAACCAACCACAGGACTACATTTTGAAGATATTAGAATACTATTAGACGTATTGAATAAACTTATTGAGAAAGGGAATTCAATGATAGTTATTGAGCATAATCTTGATGTTATTAAAGTTGCGGACTATATAATTGACTTAGGACCAGATGGAGGAAGAGATGGAGGAAGAATAATTGCAGAAGGCTTGCCAAGAGAAATCATTAATAATCCCAACTCATTAACAGGTAAATATCTTAAAAAAGAGTTTGAATAGAATATAACTAAGAGATAGAGAAATGAAACGCTGAATTAATTCTCTGAATCAAAGATCTAATTTCTTAAAACAAAGAAAGAGAAAATTATTATGGTAATTTAGAAAAATGAAATTTAGAGATTGAATATAAGCTTGTTAATCTATATCTTTTAGTTGTTTCCTTTATTATTTGACAAGAACGATAGAGAAGATAATTAAATATAATCCCAATAATTTGGATGTAAAGGTTTTTTTCGTAATTTTGCACCCTCATTTGGCGGGGTAGCTCAGTTGGTTAGAGCGTCGGATTCATAACCCGGAGGTCACGAGTTCAAATCTCGTTCCCGCTACACATTAAATTAAAGTCAGTATTTCTTACTGACTTTTTTTAATTTATAATATCTTTAATCGACACTAAATATGTTTTTTCTTTTGTTTTTTAAAGTTATTATTTATCTTTGCCTATAATATACCTTATAGTAATTAGAATATTATTTAATTATCTTTCCCTATGCAAGAAAAAGATAGCTGCCTTAAGAAATATAATGAATTGGCATTTGGGTTGAGTAAAGAAACTACTAAGCAATATAGTACTTCCTTTTATTCAGCTTCAAGGTTCTTTCATCCAAAGACTAGACAAGCTATTCATAGTGTTTATGGATTTGTAAGACTGGCTGATGAGATTGTTGATAGCTTCCATGATTTTGATAAGAAGGCATTATTAGATAAGTTTGAAGCTGATTTCCTTCAAGCATATAGTTCTGGTATAAGTATTAATCCTATTTTACATTCTTTTCAAATTACGGTGAGGGAATATAATATACCAAATAAGTATATTGAGGATTTCCTTTCGAGCATGCGAGCAGATTTGGATAAAAAAGAATATAAGACAGATACAGAGATAAAAAATTATATTTATGGTTCGGCCGATGTTGTGGGCTTAATATGTTTAAAGATATTCTGTCAAAATGATGATAGTCTATTCGATAAACTCTACGACCCTGCTATGCGATTAGGTTCTGCATTTCAGAAAGTTAATTTCTTAAGAGACCTAAGGGATGATGTATTATCGTTGGGGAGGACTTATTTCCCTGTTTTTAATATCGAAAGCTTTGATGAAGAAACTAAATATAAACTGGTTAGAGAAATTGAAAAAGATTTCTTAGAAGCAAAGATAGGGATAAAGAATCTCCCTGATAGTTCACAATTAGCAGTAATTATAGCCTATAAATACTACCTTAGATTATTGAGTAAAATAAAGCATACTCCTGCAAACAAGATAATTGAGAGAAGAATAAGGGTTAGCGATTTTAACAAAACACTTCTATTATCAACTACAATTATTATATATAAGCTAAAACATATCTTCGTAAAGAGGTAAAGAGATGAAAGTATATAAGTTATACTAAACTGATAAAATCTAAACTTATGAATAAAACGTTTTCAGAGAAAGACATGTTTTTCATACGAAATATAATAATTTTCTATGTTGTTGGGGTTATAGGATTCTCCATTAAATATACTTATGGTCTCTTTATTTACCTAACACCTATTGTTTTATTAATGTCTCTTGGTCTCTTATTCTATTACGAAAGGAATAATATTACCAAAAAGAAGATTCTCTTCTACATATTCATTTATATTTCAAGCTTATTGGTTGAGATGTTTGGAGTAAACACAGGCATATTGTTTGGAGAGTATAAATACGGAATAGGACTGGGAATCAAAGTTGTAGATACTCCTATTCTTATAGGGATAAACTGGGTACTAATGATTTACATTACAAGCTCAATTTTCACTAAATTAAGGCCAAATTTCCTAAGTCAGGTTATTATTCCATCAGGTTTAATGATTTCATATGATATAATTATGGAAAGAGCAGCTCCTAAAATGGATATGTGGTCATGGGCAAATGATATTATCCCTCTTCAAAACTTTTTAATGTGGGGAGGCTTAGCAATTTTATTTCATTCAATTAGATATATCTTAAAGATTGAGATTAAAAACAAGATGGCTACTCCTATATTTATAGCACAAGTACTTCTATTTATTTTCATTATCTTATTAAAATAAACATGAAAGAAAACACTTATATACTAAGAGCCAAGCATAATTTCTTTATTTATCCATTTTTTCAGTACTATACTAAAATGATGATAAAGAAGAAGTTTGAGTCTATAAGCATTGAGGGTGAATTTAAAGATAGTGGCAAACCTCTTATGCTTATAGGAAATCATATAAGTTGGTGGGATGGATTTTGGGCAATGTATATTAACCTTAAGCTATTTAAAAGGAAGTTTCATTTTATGATGCAAGAAGACCAGCTACTTAGATATAAATTCTTTAATTATACTGGAGGATTCTCTATCAATAATAAACCTCGTAATATAATAGAATCAATAGATTACTCTTCAAACCTATTAAATGATAAGAACAATCTCCTATTAATCTACCCACAAGGAAGAATAAATTCTATATACGAATCTAATTTTCAGTTCAAAAGAGGAATAGAAAAGATAGTAAAAGGCAAGGATATACAATTGATATTCTCGGCTAATCTTCTTGATTATTTCTCTAAGCCTAAACCTTCCTTATTTATTTATATTCAGGAGTATAAGGGAGACTATTCTCATAAATCTATTCAGGAGGCATATAATAAATTTTACCTTAATTCAATTCAATACCAAACACATAGGAAGTATGATTAAATATATAGTTATTTTTATATTGGGTTTCTCCTTTTTGCAGCTTATAATTGCACTTATGAATTGGGTGTTTGGCGTTAGGCTTATAAAGAAAACTAACCCTAATTTAAGTAAGACAATATCTATTCTAATTCCTGCAAGGAACGAAGAAGACAATATTGGTTACTTATTAAGTGATTTGATTGAAACTAGAGATAATATCATAGAAATCATTGTCTTTGATGATGAGTCAACAGATAAAACTGCTGAAATTGTTGAAGGTTACGTATTAAAAGATAAAAGAATTAAATTAATTAAATCTCAAGGAATAGATGAGGGTTGGCTTGGTAAGAACTTTGCTTGTCACAAACTATCACTATTAGCACAGGGCGACTATCTATTGTTCTTAGATTCAGATGTTAGGATAAATAACAAAGTAATTGAAAGGAGCTTAGACTATGTCTTTAATAATAAATTACACCTCCTAAGCATATTCCCTTTTCAAAATATGTTAAGTTTTGGAGAGAAGATATCTATACCAAATATGAATTTCATTCTTCTTTCTCTTCTACCTTTGCCTCTTGTATCCTTATCAAAGTCTCCTTCTCTTGCGGCAGCTAATGGTCAGTTTATGTTTTTTGAGAATAAGACTTACAAAGAGATTCAGCCTCATAAGTTATTTAAAAACAGTAAGGCAGAAGATATTGAAATATCAAGACATTACAAAAAACTTAGAAAAAGCATACATTGTTTAGCCTCGGTTAAGGATGTCTCGTGTAGGATGTATAAGGGATTGCCTGATGCCATACAAGGCTTTTCTAAAAACGTTAATTACTTCTTTGGAAACTCCCATATATTAGCCATTTTATTTTGGCTAATCACTACTCTTGGCATTATCCCAATACTATTAGCCCAAAGCTTGGATTTATTTATTATGTATATTATTACTATTATCTTAACAAGAATATATATATCATTATCCTCCAATCAAAATGTTCTAGAAAACATTCTCTATATAATACCTCAGCAAGTTATTCTTGGAATAATTATTTATAAGTCAATGTTCAATAAGAGAAAGAACCAATTTAAATGGAAGGATAGGATAATATGAAAGATAGTATTTCGATTTTTTGGTTTAGGAGAGATTTAAGATTAGAGGATAATCATGGACTATATAAAGCTTTAATGTCTGGTAATAAGGTATTGCCAATATTTATCTTTGACACCAATATATTAAAGCAGTTCTCTGATAAAAAAGATATTAGGGTTGATTTTATTGTACAAGCTCTTGAAGAAATCAATAAAGAATTAAAAGAAAACTACGGTTCATCAATTGAATTCTTTTATGGGAATCCATTAGATGTATTTAAAGAGTTAGATTCTAAGTATAATATAAATTCACTTTATCTTAATGAAGATTACGAACCTTATGCAATTAAAAGGGATACGGAGATTAGGGAACTATTAGAAGAGAAGAATGTTGAGGTTTGTTCATTTAAGGATAATGTTATCTTTCATAAGGATGATATTTTGAAAAAGGATGGTAAGCCTTATATTATTTATACTCCTTATTCAAAAGTTTGGTTAAGTAAATTCAGTGAAGCTGATATTGAAACATACCCATCAGAAGATAATTTAAACAATTTATTAGTTCACTCACCTGAGAACTTTGATATTACAAGACTTGGCTTTGAAAAAACTGAATATCTTTATACTACTCCAATAATTAATGAAGATATAATACAGAATTACGAAGAAACTCGTGACAAGCCTTATCTTGAAAATGGTATTACAAAGCTTGGTGTACATCTAAGATTTGGTACTCTAAGTATTAGAAAGCTTGTTCAAATATCCCAAAACCTTAGCGAAGTATATCTTAAAGAGTTAATTTGGAGAGAGTTCTTTATGCAAATCCTCTATCACTTCCCCTATGTGGAGCATTCAAGCTTTAAGACAAAATATAATAGGATACGATGGGAAAATGATGAAACACTATTCCAAAAATGGTGCGAGGGAAAGACAGGATACCCAATTGTAGATGCAGGAATGAGGGAGTTGAATACCACAGGCTTTATGCATAATAGGGTGAGAATGATAGCAGGGAGTTTCTTGACTAAAGACCTCTTAATAGACTGGCGATGGGGTGAATTGTATTTTGCAAATAAGTTATTAGACTATGACCTTTCGGCAAATAATGGTAACTGGCAGTGGGTTGCAGGTTGTGGTTGCGATTCCTCTCCTTATTTTAGAATATTTAATCCAGTAACCCAGCAGAAGAAATTCGACTCTCAGTTAATATATGTAAAGAAATGGGTAAAGGAGTTTGGCACAAAAGATTATCCTCAGCCAATTATCGAACATTCATTTGCAAGAAACAGAACATTAGAACGATTTAAAAAAGATTTAGAAGATGAATTTTAGACTATATATACGGTTATTAATTATAGGTATTCTTAGCCTTATCTCGTTATCAGCCTATTCAAGTAATGAAAAGGATATTATTTATAATGCCTATATAAATAATGATATGGGTGTTTGGAAGAAAACAATAGACAATATGAATGCTCAGAAGAATAAAACCACTGAAAGGGAATTTGAGCTATTGAATTATGAGTATGGATATATTGGATTTTGTATTGGGGCAAAGAAAAAAGAGGAAGCAAGTCTCTATATTGCAAGAGGAGAGAATAGAATAAATAAGCTAATGAAGACTAAACAAAACCTTGCTCTAACACATGCTTATAAGGCTGCTTTCTATGGTTTTCAGATAGGGATGAATAAGGTTAAAGCTCCATTTTTAGGTCCGAAAAGTATAGATGAAGCAAAGAAATCAATAGAATTAGATAAGAATAATCATTTTGGATATATGCAATACGGCAATATAGAATATTATATGCCTACCTTTTTTGGCGGCTCAAAGGAAAAAGCCTTAGAGTATTACCTTAGATCCAAGACTATTATGGATAAGAAAAATCTTCAACAAGATTGGATTTATCTAAACTTAATAACTCTAATTGCTAATACATATCAAGAATTAAATGAATGGAATAATGCAAATGCATATTATAAGTTAGCATTGAAACTAGCCCCAGGCTTCAAATGGGTAAG
>DUQY01000083.1 GCA_012837565.1 Bacteroidales bacterium
CAAGCAATTAATGAGTATTTTGGTGGAAGTATAAGAAAGCTTAGTTTTCCAAAACATGGACATCACTTAATACTTAAGAATATTAATAATAGAGATATTCTATTTAAAGATATAGATAAAGAAATTGAGGTTGCAAGGTATCATTCTTGGACAATTGATGCCTTAGGAAAAGACTTAGAAATCAGCTCCCTTGATGAAGACAATAATATTATGTCAGTATTTCACAGAAAGTATAAGATTAATGGCGTTCAGTTTCATCCAGAATCAATAATTACAAATTGTGGAAAAGAAATAATTAGTAACTGGCTATTTAATAATTAATCAATAACCTTTTATTCATTATGGTAAGGTTCATTTCTTAGGATTGTGAAAGCACGGTAAAGCTGTTCAACTATCATAAGACGAATCATTTGGTGGGAGAAAGTCATTTTGGAAATAGAAATCAATAGGTCAGCTTTCTTATATACCTCATCGGAAAAGCCAAACGCCCCTCCTACTACAAAACAAAGTGTCTTAATTCCAGCATTCATTTGCTTTTGAAGAAAATCAGAGTATTCAATAGAACGGAACTCCTGACCTGTTTCATCAAATAGCACAAGCTTATCATATTTTGAAACCTGTTTAAGAATTAAGTCCCCCTCCTTTTCCTTAACCATTTGCGGAGAAAGGTTCTTTGTATCCTTAAGGGAAGGAATCGTAATCATCTCGTAAGGAATATAAAACTTCAAACGCTTCTCGAAGATATCCACACCCTCTTTCAAATACTTCTCTTCCGTCTTCCCAACAACAACAAGCTTAATGTTCATAAATTCCCTAATCTAAGATATATTACTTTTTACAAAAAGATTGCAAAAATAACACCTTATTTCCAGAATTCAATCATCTTTTATTTATTTCTCTATTATCCCAAAAAGTATGTATGCTATCTTTCTTGAATTTTTATAAGGTCTTGGCGGACTTTTAAAAGCTCTTGTTGAATTTCTATAAGGAGTTGATACCTAAAAAAAGACTTATTTCATGTCAAAAAAAGACTTATTTTGACTAGAAAAAAGATTTTTTTTGACCAAGAAAAAGACTTTTTTCGTATGCTATAACAGCCTTAAGATTTGTTCTAATAGCGTAAAGTTTCAAAAAGAGCTTATATAAATATATTTTTGTCTTATAAGGATATTATAATCTCTATTTCTTTATGCTTCTTAGTAAAGAGTAGAGCTTTGAATAATGCTTTTCGATTATGAAGTATGGGGTTTGAACTGCTCCAAAATGACGGAAAAACTTCTCGATTGGTTCTATCATTGAGCCTGTAAAATCATATTCCTTCATTCCACTATGGTGTGCAAACTTTATAGCGTGCCAGTTTAATAATGTTGTTGCGCCTGAATTACGCAAGCTTGGATCAGCTCCAGAAACTATACTATAACATACGTCTTCGTTAAAGACTATCATAAGTACTGCATGTATTCTTCCTGTTTTATCTTTTGCAGCTAAGAGTTTACATGCATTTCTCTCTTTACAAGTACTTGCAAGTTTTATGAAGAAAGACTCAGAATATGGTGTTTCTATTTCCTGGCGATTAAAAGTTAAAGAGTTTATCCTATAAAACTCTTCTAAGGATATATCCTCTGTCACCTCTAATTCCTCTTCTGCTAAACGAATAATCCTTTTTGTCTTTCGGTGGAAGAGGTTATAGACTTGTTCGATATCCTCTAAACCTAAAACTCTATATGTATAATATGTTGTTTGCTTAAAGCCATTCCAATAGAAGCCAAGCCAATTGGTTATTGTGTGATTAAACTTCTGGAAATAGAAGTCAAGCTTCAATTTATCTATCTCTTTTGCAATATGACCCATTAGCTGCATCTCATAAGCATAACGAGAAGTTTGGTGCATTCCTTCTTCGTACCAAAGCCAAACTCCACCAATTGGAGTTAGATGTGGAGGTATTATAGATTTGAAACAGTATTTCTTATGAATATAATATGGTAGGGCTGCAATTATCTTATTGTTTTGCTCAACTATTATTACACCCCAATCCTCTCCGCATACAGCATCAAGCCACCAGTCTTGCATAAAAACTGGTATTGATTTATTTCCTTGACAGAAGTTTCTATATGTTTCTTTATTTATCACTCTTTGTTTTAAGCGGTTTAATCTTAGGTTTTTTCTCTTCAACAATTATTTCATCTCTTACGAGATCTTTCTTAGTTTGTTCCATTGTTGGAAGATGAGATATAACTAAGGCGTCATCTAATCTAATTCTTAGGTCAGAAAGAACATTAGCATAGTTCATATAAGCATCATAAGGTGATTCGTAGTGATTAAAGTATTTATGAACATCACCATCTGAAAACCACTTAGTACACATATAGTAGAAGTGGTCGGAGGTTTGAAGGTAACGCCAATCTATCCAGAAATTTATATCGTCAAGCTTCCTAATCTTGTCTTCAAATTCATATATTTGCTCAAAAGCATCATCTTGTAAATCATTACCAAGCCAAGCAGTAAGATCTCTTTCCTCATCTGCCCAAGAAATTGGGTTAGGTGCAGACATAGGACCAACTGGCTTTAGGTTTGCAACAAGTTCGGATGGAGTATTGAAACTAAAATTGGAATGTGAAAATACTCTTGAAGGTAGGTGTTTAAGGAATTCAAATATGCCTGTCTCCTTCCATTGGTGCTCCCCAAAGGTTTCATAGTCCATAAACAAGTTAATACACTCAGGATTTTCTATTTCATTTAACCAGTCAACATATTTGTCGGCTGTTAGAGGATAACCTGGCCAAGTATGTTGAGAAAAACGGAAAGCAATATCATCACTTAGTTGGAAGTTTTTCAAAAGCAGCTTTAAATCGTTTCTTTCAGGATGAGAATAGGCATGATTGGAACTTCTCCAACCCAAAATATGTTTTGCTCCCTCTGTAAGTTGAGCGGTATATCCCATATCGGCAACCATATTCCCTATCTCATTAGAGTAGATAAGCTCTGTATTTCTAAATACTTTTGGTTTAACTCCAAACAAAGCTTCTATCTTATGAGAATGTATCTTAACTTGATCTGTGAATTCTCGTTTGGACTTAAGAGCAGACAAAGAGTGAGTATAGGTTTCGGCCATAAATTCCACACAACCTGTTTCTGCAAGGGCTCTAAAGGAATCTATTACATCTGGAGTATACTTTTCAAATTGGTCAAGTGCTGTGCCTGAAATAGAATAAGAAATCTTAAAAGCACCATTATTTTCTTTAATAAGGTCTAGCATTAGTTTATTTGTAGGAAGATAGCATTTGTCTGCAACCCTACGACATATCCAGGCGTTTTGAATATCGTCAAAATATGAATGGTTACGACCTATGTCGAAGAAACGGTATTGTCTTAACCTAAATGGTTGATGAACTTGAAAATAAAAACAAATTGATTTCATATGCTTTAGCTTATTAGTTTATAATATAAATTCCTTAACTCTTTTGCTGAATCTTCCCAACGTATGGATTCAACTTCTTTTTTACCATACCTACTAAACATATTTGAAAGTGCTGGATAGTTTAGCAGAGAATAGATAGCATTTGCCATTGCATCGATATCCCAAAAATCAACCTTAATAGCATATTTCAAAACCTCAGACACTCCTGACTGCTTAGATATAATAACAGGAACCCTAGCATTCATTGCCTCAAGAGGTGAAATTCCAAAAGGCTCACTAACCGAAGGCATAACATAGACATCGCTCATAGCGAACATCCTATTTACTTCATCTCCCTTTAAGAAACCAGTGAAATGGAAGTGCTGTGATATTCTTTTCTTAGCAACAAGTGCAACCATTCTGTTTAGCATATCGCCTGAGCCTGCCATAACAAACCTAACATTCTTATCATATTTCAAGACCTTTGCTGCAGCTTCCACAAAATAATCAGGTCCTTTTTGGAAAGTTACTCTTCCAAGAAATGTAACAATCTTTTCTCTAACTGCTTTATCTGCCTTAACTTCATTTAGGAATAAGGAATTTGCACCATTATATATAGTTGTTACCTTTTCTGGGTCTTGACCATAACGACTAATAACAATATTACGTGTTAGGTCGGACACACATACTATATGATCTGCATTATCCATACCATAACGTTCAATATCATAAACTACTTGGTTGATATGCTCTCCTGAGCGATCAAATTCAGTGGCGTGAACATGAATAACTAATTTCTTATTTGAAACTCGCTTCGCAATTACACCTGCCTTATAGGTCAACCAATCGTGAGCATGAATAATATCGTAGTCATATTGTTGGGCAATCTCGGCTGCAATCATAGAATATCTCTCGACCTCTTCCAAAAGACTTGAGCCATATTCTCCACTAAACTCATACTTCCTCTTCGACTGACTTAAGTTTATCTTTTGCTCTGTCTTAATTCTATTATTTATAACATTATAGAAATCATCCACACCAAGATAAGGCACAAGAGTTGAATTAACTTCAATATAGGATAAATTATTCCAGTTCTCCTTATAAAAATCATTAGTAAAATCGACTACAACATCAGAAGCACTAACAATACGAGCAGCTTCCTTGCTTTCATCACCATATGCCTTAGGTACAATAAATACAACCTCATCTCCCTGAGAAACCATTGCCTTAGTTAGTCCAAAGCATGCCGTTCCAAGACCTCCGGTAATATGAGGAGGATACTCCCATCCAAACATTAAAACTTTCATGCCTTACCTCCTTCCATTAATTCCTTATATTTATCTAACATATATCTAATTCTAAGTAGTTCCGAAACCGACCATGCCTGAGAAATTGAACCTCCTGGATTATGAGGAGG
Source organism: Bacteroidales bacterium (assembly GCA_012837565.1). Lineage (GTDB taxonomy): Bacteria > Bacteroidota > Bacteroidia > Bacteroidales > P3 > UBA10566. The sequence goes on from DUQY01000083.1 coordinate 4,815, forward strand.
GTTGCCATCATAGACCTCCGCAATACCTCCAATGCCATAGTTATTAACGTTATCAGCAAAGCCCTCATATATCCTCTCTCCTATTTCATAGCCACATTCCTTATAAACCCTAAGATAACTCTCTACAAAATGACCAAGTAGCCATGGCCAAACTGTTCCTTGATGATATGCCTCGTCCCTTTCTTTCTGTGATCCATAATAAACAACCTTATAATCCTTATGTGTTGGGCTAAGGGTTCTTAATCCAAAAGGAGTTAGTAGTTCTTTATATATCCTATCTAATACTAATTGACAAATCTTCGGAGAAATGCATCTGTATTTTAGTGAGGTTGCAAAGACCATATTGGGCCTAACAGAGAAGTCTTTGTGGTAGCCATCAACATAATCGGCCAACCATCCAAAGGTTTTATCCCAAAATGTATTTTTAAATTCTTGTGGAATGTTCTCCGAAAGTTCCTCCCATTGGCTAATAAAATCTTCATCCTTCGATTCCTTTGCTAGTTCCAATGAAAACATTATTGCATTATACCAAAGTGCATTTATCTCCACACACATACCTCTTCGTGGGGTTACTGGCTGATCACCAATTACCGCATCCATCCAAGTTAATGCTCTATTTTCTTCTGATGCATAAATCAAGCCATTAGTCATCATTTTAATGTTCTTGGTCTTACCATATCTATAGCTATCGAGGATGCTAACCATAACATCCTTATATTCTTTCCAAACCTGCTTAGATTCTTTAGTGTATTCAACATATTGTTGTAATGCCCAAAAGAACCACATTGGAGCATCAACGGAATTATAAGCCGAATCATTTCCTGAACCAATATTTGGAAATAGTCCATCCCTCATATCTATAATCAAAGTGTCGATAGCCATCTTGAAGCTCTTCATATCTTTTAACCCAACACAAAGTCCTGGAAGGGCAATAAAACTATCTCTACCCCAACGTCCAAACCAAGGAAAGCCTGCCAAAACCTCCACCTTTTTATCTCTCTTAACTAAGAAGTCTTTTGCTGCTCTTCTAAGTTCGGAATCAAATGTGGTTATAGGCTCTATCTTCTCTGCTTCTTTTATGTATGTTTGTTCAATCTCAATTGGTTTAATCTTATTCATTGCGGCAGTCACATATAGACACTCTCCCATCTTTAACTCAGCTTCAAAATATCCTGGAACAAGTAAATCCTCTTGTGACTCGTATCCTCTTTCGGCTTCTCTTATATATTCAAGATTATAATACCAGTTAGGATTATGAATATACTTGGTCTTTTTGTCAGAAAACTGAATAAATAGAGGCTCGTAATTGGAATAAGGCCTAAAAGAGGCACCATTCACAATTTTATTAAAAGAAGTATCAGCATGGTCATTGGCTTTCGAGAGCTTATGTCTTTGACGAAAAGCTAAAAAAGGACTAAATTGCATTTTGAAAGACCTATCACATTTTTCAACACTATATTTTATTATAAGCCGATCTTCCTCAGAAGAGAATAGTAATTCTTTAGAAATGCATATATCCCCAACCGAATAAACATGCTTGCCTGTATTTTTAATATCATATGACTCTAAATACTTATGCCCCTTGGGTGAATAGATTTCATTGGGATAACGATGAATGGCAAGATGAAAAGGACAATCGTCTTGGATGATTGTTTCATCTAATGATGATAAGATAACATGAAATTCGTTGTCGATTTGAGCTTGTGGAACGATTAAGAGTCCATGATATTTTCTAGTATTGCAAAAACAAAGACTGGTGGAGGCGTAGGATCCATTTGAACTTGTTTTTAAAAGCTCTCTTTCTAATGAATAGCCAAGCATAACAAGTTCATTTTTATTAAAAATAATCTTTCCCATAATATAGTAAATGTGTTAATAGTGATGCAACAAATATACAACTTCTTTAGTTAAAATCCAAGTAAATTTTCTTTAACTTCGAATTATATTAAAATCAATGTTATTAAGTAAAAAAGACTTGTATCAAAACGAAAAGCAAATTAATACTAATCTAATAAAAAAATTACTTTGATAATACCATATTGTTTTTCTAAAATATGTACCTTTGCCAACTAATTTTGATTGAATAACCAAATAAAAAC
>DUQY01000084.1 GCA_012837565.1 Bacteroidales bacterium
AAATAGAGTTTCCTTAGCTGTCTGATTAGACTTCAGGGAGAATATGTTTGAGCTTGTATGGGTATTAATACTAATCATTAAGATATAGTTTTATTTTTACAATATGCGACAAATGTACAAACTTATTTCCAGTCTTCCAAATAAAAGAAGGGAAATATTGTTTGTTGCAGAATTAATTCGCAAAATATTTAGCTCAAAAAGAAAACTATAATCTAACAAGCAAGGTTAAATGGTTTGGAGAACCGTATTTGTGGTATTCGTTTCTTGCATAGCTTAACTGGAATTTCTTAATTTGAAATCCAAAACCATAGGAGAAACCTGCCAAAGAAAATGCATCTTGAATATACATCTCACGGCTTTGTTTCCAGCTATAACCAAAGGCAATATAGAAGTTCTTTGAGGGTTGGAAATTTGCACCAAAGTTGAGGTGACGAAATGTATTATCTAATCCTCCAAGAAATGTATTCTCTCTTTTTATTTCCCCTGTAAAAGGATCAACCTCGTCCCTAGGATTAAGAGGGTCGTCTTCCCTTAAATTCCATTTCTGAAGATTGGTAGCCATAACAAAGACTTGGAAAGGAGCATGTTGAAGCTTCTTAGAAATACCTAGTTCCAATTGGAAGGGAAGCTTCTCCTCAATCTCATAGAAAGATTTTAATTGAGTACCGAAGTTTCTTGCCATAAAGGTCGCAGTAAAGCTTCTGTTATCGCTAATATAAGTTGCAGCAAGATCAAATGCTATGGCAAATGAAGAATAATTTTCATACTGAGAGAAAATAGGTTTAAAGTTAGCACCAATATAAACATTGCTATCAAGCATCCTTCCCCAACCAATGGTAAACATATAATCATTGGCAGAAAAATCACCTTTTTCATCCCCATTTGCTTCTGTCCTCTTAAATTTGCCATACCCAACATAATTCATCCCAAAACTAAAGTTCCCTATTTTGTCAAAGCTATGACTATAAGCCAGGTTTCCTTGCCATATATCAGCAAAAAGGTTAGTGTAACCAATAGCAAATTGATTATTCATCTGTGAATTAAGAATAGAAGGATTAGTAATAGCAACCGAAACATCATTCACTTGCCAAGGAAGGAAATCCATTCCCAAGGAAGCAACCCTTGCAGAGGAACGTAATTTCAAGACAGAGTATGCCTCATAGAGTTCATTTTGAGCAATAGATGCAAAAAAACTTAGGCTAAGGATTATAGTTAATGCAATTTTTCTAATCATAATTATAATTAAATTCTGACAAAAGTATTAACGGAATAAAGTCTTGTTTATTATTGCTTATTAGTTTTTGTTTCTTAGTTTCATTTTTCCTAACATAATAACACACTTTACTGAATCGCTGTGTTAATTTTCTAAATCTTCGTTTCAGCAAATTCTTTCTTCATAATAAATTTCTCTTTCAGCGATTCAATAATTTATTTCAGCGATTCATTTTATATTTTCTTTGTTTTAATTTTCAAATTCTAATAGGTTTTTTTATTCAAGAATTATTCATATCTTTGCTTTTGTAAAAACAATTAATAATTTATTGAGGTTCTTATTTTCAAATTCAATAATAAGAGCCCTAACCCAAAAAAATAAATGATATGAAAAGAACATTATTATCAAGTCTAGCTATTATTGCTATTGTTTCTATTTCTTTGACATCTTGTAGTAAGGAAGCTGCAAAGGATGTAAAGGCAGAAGATGTGAATAAGGAAGAACTTGTATTTAAAGACTTTGGTCCAGAGCCACTAGTTATAGATATTGAAGACTACACCTTAAGTAATGAAAATTTCCGCACCACAATTTGGACAGGAAGTAAAATACAAATGACACTTATGAGCATTCCAGTTGGTGGCGATATTGGTTTAGAACAACATATAGGCATTGACCAGTTCTTAAGAATTGAAGACGGGAAAGGAAAAGTTTATATGGGTGACACAGAAACAAATCTAGATTTCGTTAGAGATGTTGAAGATGATTTCGTTGTTCTTGTTCCATCAGGAAAGTGGCATAATATCATAAACACAGGCGATAAACCCCTTAAGATTTATTCAATCTATGGTCCTGCAGAACACCCTCACGGCACAGTTCACAAAACCCAAGCAGACGACACAGACCATCATTAATAGTTTAGATTAAACTTATTAATTTATTCCTTGCTTTATTTTAGTAACCTGCCACCTTACTTGTGCAACTTGCCACCTTACTAAAATATTATGGCGTTTCAGAAAATTAAATCTTGGTTATATTAAAATATATCTTGGTATTATAGAAGTATATCTTCATGGTTTGAAGGTTTATCTTTGTTTTTCTTAGTGATGGTCTTTTTTGAAAATTTCTAATAGAACATTTATCACTAGGATAAGTAGGGTGGAGATGATTGCTAGTTCGAATAGTCCTATTCCTACCAAAACGCCTACTGCTGCGGCACACCAAACGGTTGCTGCTGTGGTAAGGCCTGATACTTGGGTGTCATTCTTAAATATTAGTCCTGCTCCTATAAATCCTACTCCTGTTACTATTTGTGCTATTACTCTTGTGGGGTCGCCGCTAGGGTAGTATGATGATATTAATGTAAATATTGTGCTGCCGAGGGTTATAAGTGACATTGTTCTTATCCCAACTGCTTTATGTGACTTCTCTCTTTCTAGTCCTATCAGAAAGCCTAATCCAACTGAGATAAATAGTTTTAGTATCATTGTTGACATAATATAGTCTTTTTTTGTTCTTTGTTTTGCAAATATAAGGTATTCTATTTGTTTATTGAAATTTTGAACATAAAAAAAAGGAGACCGTTTGGGTCTCCTTCTTGTATATTTTATTATTTAGTTAATTATCTTACGATTAACTTAGTTGTATTTGTTGATTTGTTTGTTATAATACGAACCATATAGATGCCGTTTTTTAGGTTTTGTACATTCATTTGAATGGAGTGTTGTCCTGATGATTGACGGCCTTTATCTATTGAGCTTATTTGTCTTCCATTCATATCATATACTTGAAGTATTACATTGCTTGCTTCTGCTATGTTATATTCAAGTGTTGTTGTTGAATTTGCTGGGTTAGGATATGCTCTTAGGTTTGTTGTTTGATTGATTCTAGCAATGTTTTCTGTAAGTCCAATTATTTGGTCACTTGCTTTAATTGTATCTCCTAGGTATGCAAATAATCCTTTTCCGTATGTTGCTGCATAAATTGCTCCTGGAAGTTCTGTTCTTGCAAATGATGTTGGGAATGCGTTTTGTCCAACATAGTTATAGAATTCATATTTTGGTAGTCTCATTGTTTGTTGCGTTATTTCGAATACTGGTACGTTTGGAATTCCTTCCATCTTTTCCCAATTTACTGTTACTTTTCCTGGTGTTGCAGCTGATCCAAGATAGTCTTCTGTTTTGTAGATTCCGTCTTCTGCTCCAATATAAGCAACTTGTGCTCCATTGCTCTTAACACTTTCGATTAATGCACAGAAAACAGGTTTGTTGTTTGGTAGGAAGTCTTCGTCATTTATTGGGTCGTAGTTGATTACTTCGTTAAAGGTTGCTGAAGTAAATGGAATTGCTAATACATTGCTTGAAACTTGAATGTTTGATTTTGCACTAAGGTAAGTTCCAAAGGTTAATATCATATTGTTTCCATTATTCTTGTCAACACTTATTGAAGTGATCTTTCTTGTGAAAACCATTACCTCAGGAATAATATTAATTGAAGATTGTGAGTTTTGGAAGTCTTTATTTGATAGGTCAAATCTATATAGGAACGATGAGTCGGAGTTAGCGCTTACTTTGTCTGCAGAAACAAATAATGTTTTTCCATCATCGGTAATTGCAAAGCAATTAATTTTTTCTAATGGTGCTCCTGCAAATTTAGTCGTTTCGTAGAACTTAACCATTGAAATTGGTGTTTGCGATCCTTGAAGTGGTGATGCAGCGTAGTCGTTGATGTTTGAGCAAACATAAACCCCTTGAGATGTTCCGAAGAATAATCTTGATTGAATTGGGTTTTGGATTCTGATTGCAGTGTCTTGGTTATATTGTATAGAATCGTTAAATGTGTATACAAATGGATATTCCATTGTAGGGCTTTTTGCTAATACTTTGTCTCCTGGTTTAATCCATGCTCCTTCTCTCCACTCATTGTTTGTGTCTCTAACAAAATTCAATGCTGTGTTTTTGTTAATTACTAAGAACATTGAGTCTGGTAGTTGAGAATTTATTGATTCCCATAAAAACATTGGGGTCTTTGCTGGTTCGTATGGAAGCCATGTTGCATTTTCAATTATAGTATTAATGCCATTTTCGGTAGGGTAAAGTGAATTGCCATAGTTCCAAGTCACGTCATCAATCACTGAATAGTCTCCATTGTTTCCGTAAGTACGAGCTATTTCTCCATAAGGTCTAGAAAGGATTAGAGATTTTCTTGGTGTAGGTGTTATTCTTTGGAATTGAGAAGTACCAACATTTCCTCCACTTGTTGTGCGTTGGAATGAATTTGGATTATATCCTGGTGAATTGATTGCCCATATAACATCACCTGATTGATTATTTCCTAAGTTTCCTGCGTTTGCAATATATACTGATCCATTAGCTTCTGCTCCTCCAACAACTGATCCATCAGGAGAAACACCAACGCTATAGAATTGTGTTGTTATCATGTTTTTTGTTGATAGGTTCCATTCTGTTGTGAATAGTATAGGGTCATAAGAATAAGTATGAATCCCTCCATTGGTTGCAACTACAATTAATGTAGAGTCAAAAGAGTTTAAAGGATTTTCTTTTATAATGATTTCATTAATTCCACTACTAACATAGCTTGGCGAAGTTCTAATTCCGTTTGTACCATTAGGAGCATTTGTATATGTACTAACTCTTTCCCAATAATATATATCAGAATTATTAGCGTTATATCCTTTCATTACATAATTACCTCCAAGATATACTTCTTCAGGACTAACCATATCATTAACTACAATAGACATTGAGGTTGGAGTTCCTGCATTATAATATGTTTGTGCAGTTGTCCTTTTCCAGTTAGTTAAGTTTGCGTTATAGTCATCACTTCTTACAAGCATTTCTCTTTAGTATCTTCCTCCCTCTGGTGCCTCTGAAAAGTAATTTACATAAGAATAAATTTTGTTTGGATTTTGGATACCGAATGCTAATCTAATACGATTTATAGATGTTGAAGATGTATCAAATGTCTTAATAGAATCAACCGTTAAGATGATATTATTATTTTGGTTAAAATCGTCTGAAGATACCATAACATTTGCTTTGCTATCAGTATAATAAACAGCTAAAACACCATCTTTATTTGAGATGATATCTCCAACTGTTGAACTTCCAATTGCGCTAATCATTGTCCAACCGCTAGCTGCGTCATTAAGTTGCATTAAACCATCGTTAGTTGCAATATATACTTTGTTTGAAGATCTATTAACTGCTATTTTATTTACAAAAGCTTTTCCATCACCGTAGTTATGTGGAGAGGTTGGTTTTGTAAAATTAAGCAGTTCGAATTCGATGTTTTCAGTAGCCCAAGCATATTTAGCATCGTCTGAAGTCAAAATCTCTGCCCAGTTTTTATTGGTTGAATTTAATGTAGTTGATTTATAAACCCCATTACCTAACATACCAATTGTATTGTTTTTTATACCAAAACCATTGTTTAAGTAATCACCTTCACCTGTTCCTACGTATAAAACACCGTTATTGTCTTGTGCAATAGCTGTAATAGCAAGGTTTTGTTGTCCGTCTACTAGTGTTATTTCTTGCCAGTTCTTTCCATTATTTACACTAATGAATAAACCTCCTGCAACACCACCAGAATACATAATGTCGTTATTGAAACGGTCAAAGATAATTGTTCTAGAACGACCACTGACATTATTAGGTCCAAGGGAGATCCATCCCTCTTGCGTTTGTGCATTAACTGAATTTAATCCAATACAAGAAAGGAATAAAATCACTAATCCAAATAGTAACTTTCTGTTTTTCATAAATATATTATTTTATTGCTTATAAATTATTTTTAATTTTAATGAGCAAAAGTACAAATAATAATAATACTAAACTAATTTTTTAGTCTTTTGTTTGAAAAGAGGTGCAAAATAAATTTGTCGTTTAAAAGCAATCATTATTTGATTTGAAAGTGAAACTTTTTTTCTATTTTATTTTTTATCAAATAGATAATAATATAATAGACTGTGATAGATAGTATTGATAGGAGAGCTGTTAATGCTTCGTTATTAGGAAATATGTATTTGTTAGAAAGTATGGCTGTGATTATTAGAGTTAGAAAAGGGAAGAAAAAACCAATCAAAACAGCCTTTGTTCCCATTTTTTGTTCCATACAAACCACTACATCTTGCCCAATCTTATAGTCTGATGGATTAGATACATTAACGTCAATACATTTCTCTTTTGTGTCATTCATGCTACAAGCTCCTTTTGCATGACATGATGCGCACATTGAGGCTGAAATTATTCTTACAACAACTTTCCTATCTATTATCTCACAAATTGTTCCACTATGTTCAATTAATTCACTCATCCTTTTGTTGTTGTTTTATATAATAACTACATCTTTATTTTCAATCCAAGCCTCTTTCCCATCTTCTGTCTTAACCTTAATCCAGTCGTTATTCTTGTCAATTATCTTAATCTTTTGCCCTTTATATATTCTGATTTTATCGGTTGAATTAATGTCAGGAGAGTCCTTACCGTGCGTTTGGCTGTCGAAAACAATAGCATAACTCTTAGAATGCATTGTGTTTTCTTTACTAAAACCTGCAAAAACTGATGTTATTAATAGCAAAAAAGACAATATGAAACAATAGAAAAGAATGATTTTCTTATTAAATGAGAAGTAATAAAAAACGAATACTACGCTTGAAAGAATTAAGAGAATTATTGAAGCAATAGTCCATGAGGCAGGGGTAAAGATATTATATATTGTTTTCCACCATTTCATTAAAAAGAAGTCTGGTACAATATAAATATCTCCCTTTAACCTTGATTTGGCTATTTTCAGGTTCGTATTTAAGTTCTTGTCATTTGGCTTTAGTTTTAGTCCTCTTTCATAATAAAGAATTGAGTTAGGGTAGTCATTTAAACGGAAATAAGTATTGCCAATATTATAATATAGATCAGAAGAAAACTTGTCCTTACTCTCAATCGTCAAGTAGGTTTTTAGGGCTTGTTCGTAGTTTTTATTATTAAAGAATGCGTTCCCTTTTTCAAATAAATCAACGTTAGCTTTAGCATATGAAGCTAAACTAATAAAAAGCAGAATAATTATAAATGTTAACTTTTTCATCTTATTATTTAATTTGAGATTCAATATCCGATAATGAATTTATAGCTTGTTCGTAAAGCTTATCCATTTTAGAGAGTTCTTCTCCTGAAGAAAATCTAACATATTCACAGTTATTAAGAAGAGAAATAAGATTGTTAATTGTTTCTTCTTTAATGTTTCTTTTAGCTAAAACTTCTTTAATATTGTCAAAACTTAAGTCCATTCTAACAATCTTAAATCTATCGGAAAGATAATTCCAAGTTGCTTGTGCCACTTCTGTGTAGAAGCTATCTTTTTCTTCGTTTGCTAAATATATCTTTGCCTTCTTAAGTCTTTGGAGAGCAATCTTTGTTGCTTTTTTATACTTAACATAGGTTATGTCTTTATTCTTCCTATTTGTTGTATTTTTATAAATAATGTAAGCAATAGTCAGAATAGGTATTAGAATAAGGAGAACTAATAGAAAAGGTTTATTATAATTCAAGTTGTTCGGAGAAAGGAATCTGATTTTCTTTGTTGATATATGTTCTATATCTCTTTTTAGGTACTTCTCTCTTTCAGTGATTTGTTCTGCTAATCCAGTCATTTCATCTTTTCCCTTAGCTATCTTTAAAGCAAATTCTTCAGTTGAAATGGTTTTGTATTTTTTCGTCTTTATATCAAAATAAGAAAATTCAACTTTAGGGATTTTGAATTCTCCTTGAACTCTTGGAATAAGTATATATTCAAATGTCCTGCTTCCTCTCAAACCAGATTGTGTTTTATTTATTCTATCATCAATTGTTGGGTCATAGGATTCAAAATCATCAGGTATTTTTAAATCAATTTTATCAATTAGGCTTAAATTACCATTTCCAGTAATTGTATATCGTAATGTGATAGCTTCATTTGTTTTACAGCTTAGTGGTTCTGCCGATGCTGTAATATTGAAGCTTCCAACTCCTCCTGAAAATCTAGAGTTTGTTTTAGGAAGATCGTTTACATTAATAGATATGGAGTTTGACTTTATGCTTTTCTTTACCTTATCGTATCCAACTTGCCCCATGCTTTGAAAGAAAGGGTCGTTTAAGAATGAGTCAAAGAAAGGATCTCCTGTTGAAACTCTTCTTTGTGTTCGAGATGCAATATGAGCAACTACATCAATATCCAAAGGAGGAATTATTAGTTTCCCTGATTGCTGAGGGTAAGCAATAACTTTTCTTAGTGTTGCAACCTTATAGCTTCTTCCTTCAATACTTTCATTTGTTATTGTAGGGTCGTTCGACATATCTATTTCCTCTATCCAAAAGCCTTTGTTTATTGGCATTTGGTTAATTTGGTATTCAGAAATAGGTACTAAAGTATAGAGTTTATAGGTAATAATAACTTCCTCGCCAATAAAAGCTTGGGACTTATTTGCAAAGGCTTTAATAAATAAGGCTTTATTATCTAAAACTGTTACGGTCTGTTGAGCTTGTTGGGTTTGAGTTTGTCTATTTTGAGGTTGTGATCTTTGTGCTTGAGTTGGATTTTTTTGCACCTTTATTTTAAGTGAATTTGAAGTATAGGTGTTTCCTTTTACATTAATTTTAGCTCCTCCAATATTAAATGTTCCTTCTTTATTCCCTTGTAAAACATAGGTTAGAGTTGTTGAGGAACTGCTAGTCACCTGTCCATTAATTACAGAATTTGATATGCTTCTTGAAGTTCTAGGGCCCGCCAAAATATCAAATCCATTAATATAAGGAGGGGTAAACGCAGAAACATCATCAGAGTTTATTTGAAACCTAATTTCAAAATGCTCTCCAACTCCAATAACTGATGGTCCGGATGCATTAAAATTAATATTCTGAGCATTTAGACTTAGTCCAACCAAACCAAATAGTGATAAACCAAATATTATTAATCTTTTCATAATTAAACCTACCAATCTTTATCGTTTCTAATTTGTTGAGTGTTTTTATCTTTTTCTTTTTTCAAACGTTCAAGTGTATTCTTTTCGTTATTCTTTAATGCTTCCAACATCCTTTCCTTATCTTGATTTTCTTTTTTATTGTAGTTTTGAGGACTGGACTCTTCTTGCTTTTTCTTATCTTGGTCTTTTTTATTCTCTTGTTTTTGTTTGTCCTGATCCTTGTTTTCCCGCTTGTCTTTATCTTGTTTATCTTGGTTCTGATTTTGATTTTTGTTTTGTTCAAGAAGTCTCATTGCTAATGAAAGATTGTATTTTGCGGAAGAATCTTTTGAGTTTATCTTTAATGTGCCTTTGTAGTCTTCGATAGCCTTTTTTAATCCCTTATCATATTTCTCAGTCTTTTCAATTGAATCCAATAAGGCTAGCTTAAAGTTAGTATTTCCTCTATTATATAATATATCAGAAAGAAAGCTAGAATCGTTATCAAGCAAATCTTGCGTTAAAGCTTTTTCATAATACATTATAGCTTTATTTAACTGATCTTCCTTATTTTTTTTATAGTTAGAGTTAGCAAGATTAAATTGAGCCTTATGATAAGTGCTATCAATATTAAGTGCTTTTAAATAATTATCTTCAGCCTTGCTATAATCTTTTTGTTCAAAATTCTTATTACCTTGTCTTAAATAGTTTTTTTCCTTATCGCAAGAACTTAAGACAAACACAATCAATATCAAATAAAACAACCTTTTCATATCTTTATTCATTTCCAAAGAAAAACTTCCTGTTAATATATTTATTCTTTTTCTCAAAAACCAAAAACTCAATAATTAGAAAAATCAAAGCAATGAATGCAAATATATAGAATCTACTTTCATAATCCTTATATGCAATAGCTTCATATTCATTTTTCTCCATTTTGTTTATTCTTGCAAGAATATTATCTAAGCCAACAGATGCATTATTAGCTCTAAGATAAACCCCGCTTCCAACTGAAGCAATGTTTTTAAGTATATCTTCGTTTAGCTTTGTTATTACATAAGATCCATTAGCATCTTTTTTGTATTCAATCTTTCCATGACCTTTATTAGCAACTGGTATTAATGCCCCTTCTGGCAAACCAAAACCAATAGTATTAATAATAACTCCTTCTTTAGCTATTTTTTTTGCAACAACAATAGCCTCTTCTTCATTATCCTCACCATCTGAAATTAAGATAATGCTTCTCGATTTATTAGTATTTTTTTCACCAAAACTTTCATTGGCTTTTCTTAAAGCCTCACCAATAGCAGTCCCTTGGTTAGAAATCATTGAAGGGTCAATTAGGTCAATAAATGTCTTGGCAGTTCCATAATCATTTGTTATTGGTAGCTGAACATAAGCACTGCCAGCAAATACAACAATTCCTATCCTATCATCTCTAAGTTGGTCAATCAAATGATTTAAAGATTGTTTTGCTCTTGAAATTCTATTTGGCTTAATATCTTCTGCTAACATACTATTAGAAATATCCAAACAAACCATTAGATCGGCTCCTTTTCTTTCAGTTTTCTCAACAGATGTTCCAATTTGAGGGTTAGCAATTGCAATAATAATAAAGAAATATGCAATATTAAGGAGTATAAACTTTGTCCATTGCTTCCCATAAGAAAGATCTGGAACAATAATATTTATTAATCCTTTATCAATAAAACTTCTTAACCTTGCTTTCTTCTTCTTTAAATAAAAGTAATGTATTATAAGGAAGAAAGGGATAAGTAACAGAAAGTATAATATTTCAACGTGTTCAATTCTAATCATATTATGGATTTGTTCTTAAAATGGTTTTTCTTAATAACGCTTCGATAATTAATAATAATAAAGCAGCAAGGAGGAATCCAAAAGCTAAATCTTTCTTTACATGATAATAAGAAACATCTATGATAGACTTCTCCATATTATCTATATCCTTGAAAATAGTTTTAAGAGAGTTCTCGTCAGTTGAGCGGAAGTATTTACCACCAGTAGATTTTGCTATATCTTTTAAAAGAGGTTCATCAATTTTTACTTCAACATTTTGATATTGTGTGCCAAAAGGAGTTTGAAAAGGGAAAGGAGCCATCCCTATTTTCCCAACACCAATTGTGTAAACCCTAATCTTATAATCTTTAGCAATTTCAGAAGCTGTCAAAGGGTCAATTGCTCCCATATTATTTACTCCATCAGTAAGAAGGATAATAGTTTTGCTCTTTGTTTTTGTATCTTTGATTCTATTCACTGCAGTAGCCAATCCATCTCCAATAGCTGTGCCGTCCTGAATCATTCCACACTCAACCTTGGATGTTAACTCCATCAGCATTGAGTGGTCAGTTGTTAGAGGGCATTGCGTAAAAGATTCCCCAGCAAAAACTACTAATCCAATATTGTCATTAGCCCGTTCTTGCATAAAGCTTCTAGCAACATCTTTAGCAGCCTCCAATCTATTTGGCTTAAAGTCTTGCGCTAACATTGAACCAGAAATATCTAATGCGATAACAATATCTACTCCCTCTATATTTTTTTCATCTCTGCTTAAATGGGATTGAGGTCTTGCAATAGCAATTATTATTAAAGCAAGTGCTACATATCTAATATAATTAGGGAAATTCCTCAAACGCAGCTTCCAAGACTTAGGTGCATTCTCGAAGGGAGAGATTTGAGAATACCTTATGGTTGTATATGCTGTCTCTTTAAAAAAATATTGATAAACAGCAAGCAAAGGAATTAAAATAAGTAATAATAGGAAGTAAGGATATTCAAAGTTATTAAACATTTTCATCCTCCTTTCTTTCGCTTGTGTCTGTTAATTCAACAAGTTTGGTTTGGCGAATAAACTCGAGAGAATCTTTCATACACTTATCGCTAATAAAAGAATCGGGTATATGTTTTGCAAACTTAACCAAGTCGGCGTATTTTAGAATATATTCAAGTAAGGCAAAGGAATCTTTATTGATTATAGCCTTTTTTTCAATTTCTCTAAAAATATCATCAGTTGTCATCTCAATTGCTGAAATAGAAAACCTATCACCTAAATAAACTCTTAATATATCAGAAACTTCAGAAAAGTATTCTTTGATTCTACCATTCTCAAATAGCCTTTTTATCCTTAACTCTTCTAATGAATTAATGGCAATAATATGTGCAGGTAGTTTTGGTTTAGGCTTAATAAAAACTTCTTTAATATTTATTGTCCTATATTTCTTCCAAAGCTTAATTCCAAAATACAGTAAAACGATTAAACCTATTCCAATTAGTACCCAGATTATTATAGGCATTATTTCACTTATGGAGAATGGCTCTGTCTTGTTTTCTTTAATATCTTTTATCTCAACCTTAGTTGTATCAATTGGGAAAGGAATAACTTCAAATCCAAATGACCTTCCATTTGTGTTAAGTATTTGGTGATTCCCAACCACAAAAGAAGTTAACCTATAAGAGAAGTCAATATATTTTTTCCCATTTTGTTCAACTGTATCAATCCTTAGGCTAATAACCTCCAAGCTATCCTCTATTTGATTCGGATAATAAATAACTTGGTCTGCAAATTTATCAATAGGGAGCCTGAATGAATAAGTAAATTGATCCCCAATATAAATTTTAGTGTTGCTTATACTTGGAATTATAGGTTGAGCAAAAACAATTATATTTAGAACTAACAGGCTAATTATTATAGATAGTCTTTTCATTTTCTGCCTCCTTTTTCAAATAGGCTAATCAAAGCCCTAATGTAATCTTCACCAGTATAGACCATAATATTATCAATACCTAGACGGTTAAACTTCTGCTTTAATTCTTCATCTTGTTTTTTTCTGAACTCTTTAAATGTCTTTAATAGCTTCTTGTCTGAAGAGTCAATCCAGATATCCTTACCTGTTTCATTGTCGTGAATACGCATTAAACCAATATTAGGAATTTCATCTTCGCTTTTATCTCTTATAATTATAGTAGAGAAGTCATGTTTGCGAGATGTTATTTGCAGTGATTCATCAAATTTCCCGAAGCCATCAGTAATCAAAAAGCAAGTTGAGCGTTTCTTAATAACATTGTTCATAAACTTAAATGCAACATCAAAAGATGTTTTTGTGTCAGATTGTTTATAAGTTATAAGCTCACGAATTATTCTTAGAATATGAGCTGAGCCTTTCTTGGGTGGAATATACTTTTCAACAGTATCACTAAAGAAAATTACTCCAACCTTATCGTTGTTTTGAATTGCTGAAAAGCTGAGAACTGCAGCCATTTCAGTTATAACTTCAGATTTTAAACTGCCATTTGTTCCAAAAAAAGTACTTCCACTAACGTCAATTAAAAGAACAACAGTAAGTTCTCTTTCTTCTTCAAAAATCTTTACATAAGGATGATTGAACCTTGCAGTAACGTTCCAATCGATGCTTCTAATTTCATCCCCGTATTGATATTCCCTAACCTCACTAAAGGCCATTCCTCTTCCCTTAAAAGCACTATGATATTGACCCGAGAAGATATTTCTCGATAAACGCTTAGTCTTTATTTCAATCTTTCTAACCTTTTTTAATAAGTCTTCATTCATCTTTTAAGGAACATCAACTTTATTGATAATTTCATTAATTATTTCTTCAGTAGTAATGTTATCTGCTTCAGCTTCATATGTTAGTCCTATTCTATGACGCATAACATCCAAGCAAATAGCCCTAACATCTTCCGGAATAACATATCCTCTACGTTTAATAAAAGCATATGCTCTTGAAGCCAATGCTAAATTAATAGTAGCACGAGGAGAAGCCCCATAATTAATATAAGGCTTTAAGTTCCCAACTCTATTATCTTCTGGGAAACGAGTTGCAAACACAATGTCTGTTATATAGTTTTCTATTTTTTCATCAATGTAAACCTCTTTCACAACCTCACGAGCATGAATAATCTGATTAGTCCTAATAATTGGTTCTATTTTAGGAAGTGAAGCTCCAATTTGTTGGCGAAGAATAAGTTTTTCGTCTTCTTTATTTGGGTAGGTAATAACAACCTTCATCATAAAACGGTCCAATTGAGCCTCTGGAAGAGTATATGTCCCTTCTTGTTCAATTGGATTTTGAGTTGCAAGCACTAAAAATGGTTCATCTAACTTATAAGTCTTGTCACCAATAGTAACTTGCCTTTCTTGCATAGCTTCCAAAAGAGCAGACTGAACCTTTGCTGGTGCGCGATTTATCTCATCAGCTAATACAAAGTTTGAAAATATAGGTCCTTTCTTTACGGCAAACAATTCATCTTTAGGACTATAAATCATAGTGCCTATTAAATCAGCAGGTAAAAGGTCGGGAGTGAACTGGATGCGACTAAACTTAGCATCAATTGCCTTAGATAAAGAATTTATAGCCATTGTTTTTGCCAGTCCTGGAACACCCTCCAAAAGAATATGACCATTAGCTAAAAGACCAATAATCAAACGCTCAATCATCCCTTTTTGACCAACAATAGACTTGTGCATTTCATTATTAATTGCATCAACAAAAGCACTTTCTCGCTGAATCTTTTCATTTAATTCAATGATATCAATCATAATTTATTAGAGTTTATATTTAATTAAAAACCATATTTCAACATTCTATAACGACAAAGGAATAAAATTATTATCATTTTACAACTAAATCTAAACATTAGGCAAACAACTATTAGCTCATTTCATATACATTATTATATAAGGATGAGTTTATTTTTTATATAAGGCTTGAATATCACTACCATCCTAAGAGAGAATAGTATTTTATTCTTACCTTTGCACAAAATTTTTATATGAAAGATGTTTCAAAAGGGCATGTAGCCATACTTATAGTTAATATAATATTCGGATTAAACATTCCAATTGCAAAAGAAGTTCTTTCCAATGGCATTATCGACCCTCTGGCATTAACTTATTTTAGAGTGGTAGGAGCAGCCTTAGTTTTTTGGTTTGCATCTATTTTCATTAAGTCAGAGAAACTTACAAAAAAAGACTTTCTTATATTGTTTTTAGGTTCCATCTTTGCTATCTCCCTTAACCAAACATCTTTTATAGTTGGTTTGCAAACAACAACCCCAATTGATGCCTCCCTAATAATTACCTTAACTCCAATTATAACAATGCTTATATCGGCGGCCTATCTTAAAGAACCTATTACGACTAAAAAATCCATAGGAGTTCTAGTTGGATTAAGTGGTGCTTTAATTTTAATTCTTAATAGCGAAGCATTTAAGGCTGGAGGGTCTGGCTCTTGGACAGGAAATATGCTTTGTCTTTTGAGTAGCACATCCTATGCAGCTTATTTGGTTTTCTTCCGTGACTTTATCAAAACCAAACACCCAATAACAATTATGAAATGGATGTTTTTATTTAGTATAGTCATTCTAGCCCCAATAGCACTTCCAACAGCAATATCAACAGATATATCAAGAATAACACCAATAATTTATAGCCAAATTTTCTATGTAGTAGTAATGTCTACATTCCTAACCTACCTTCTAATACCAATTGGACAAAAGAAGCTAAGACCAACAACTCTAACAATGTATAACTATCTTCAACCAATAATTGCAGCAATAGTTGCTATTGTAATGGTGCAAGATAAATTTGGATGGGATAAGATACTTTCAGCTGTTTTAGTCTTTTTAGGGGTATATATTGTAACAAAATCTAAAACACGTCAGCAATTGGATGAAGAAAAACTGAGAAAGCAAAATAATAACTTAGAAAAAACTAAATAAAATAATCTGTAATTTGTTTTAAGAATAGATTGTAATTAATTTTTTTAGAATAAGTTAGCAGTAAAATAAGGCATATTGAAAATAACCTATATGTAGGAAATATGCTAAAATAAACCAATAAATGTTTGGTAGTTTAAAAAAGATTTGTACTTTTGCACTCCCAAACACGACAAAACCTAATGATTGATAGAGGTAGAAGGAAAATTAGAGAAGGGTAGGGTGTGGGATAAGATCATTGAAATTAAGGAAACCAAAGGTAGCGAAAGTTTAGAAGATACAAAGTTTCATAGTATTTATACTTTGATTACTTTATAGAATTAGAAACAGAGTCAAGAAGAACAAAAATTTTACAATGAAGAGTTTGATCCTG
>DUQY01000085.1 GCA_012837565.1 Bacteroidales bacterium
ATTTGTTGGCTAAAACTGATGCTCAACTGAAAGACTCGTCAATGATTGCTACTTTAAACAGCTCTCAAACTACTTCTCCCTGGACTAAAGACATTCTTTCTATAAATAATGGTTTTCCTGTTCATTCATGGCAAATGAACATTTTAAAGATTTTTGTTCAATCAGTAGGTCATGATTCAATCAGTTTGAATGTGGTTTATAATGATACTAATTCTGTTACTTCAAGGGGTATAAAATATAAGAAATCAACTTTAAGCTCATGGAATACTATAAATGTTTTGGATACTAATTTCAATTGTACTTTATATAATCTTGTTCCTAATACAGACTATAATATCAGGGCTTATGTTGTTGTTGGAAATGACACTGTTTTAAGCAATATAATTACTGCAAGAACTTCATGGCAGGGTGATGGTACGCAAAATAATCCATTTATTATAAATAATGTGAGTGATTTACTTGCTGTTTCCAATAATGTTATGAATGGTACTACTTACTTAGGGCAATATCTCAAAATGAGCTGTGATATTGACTTTCACAGCTCCACAATTGACAGTTCGCAATTCTTTACTCCAATTGGAGGATGGACTTCACCAACTACGAACATTATCTCAAGAGTTTTTCAAGGAAATTTTGATGGAAACGGACATAAAATACTTAATTTAACTGTGAACAAGCCTGGCAATGGTAATGTTGCATTGTTTGGTTATGTTAAGGATAATGAAATAAAAAATCTTGGAGTTGTTGGCTGTACTTTTATTGGAAAGACTAATGTTGCTGGTTTTGTTGGTCATACAAATAATTCTATTATAACTAATTGTTATTCTAAAAGTAATATATATGCTACTTCTAATGAGCAAAATGCAACTGCTGGAGGAATGGCTGGTAATTTCTATGGTAATTCAGTGATGAATAATTGCTTTGCTGAAGGGACAATTAATGCTTCTGGTATTGGTATGTATGTTGGTGGTTTAATTGCATATAACAGTGGGTCAACAATAAAAAATTCCTATTCAAGAAATAGGTTTTATGTTACTGGTGGAAATTCTTCATTAGTTGGCGGTTTGGTTGGTTATAACTATGCTTCTTCTGTATATAATTCTTATTCTGCACCAATATTATTTGATATTCCACAGCTTTATAATGTGCATTATTCTTGTTTTATTGGTAATGTAATCGCTGGAGGAGCAATTGTAAATAACTATTATTCTGATTCACTTTCAGGTTTCCCAGGTGTTTATACAGGTTCTTCAAGTGGTATTTATCCCAAAACTTATTCTCAACTAAAACATTTTGATATTGTATCTATCTCAACAAGTTTAGGTAACAGTTTAAATTTTGATTCTGTTCCTCCTTGCCCCTGGACAATTGACACTTTAACAAATTCAAATGGTGGATATCCAGTTCAAATATGGCAATATCATTACCCAGCAAAGCCAATTGTTGACAGCATTGTTGCCTATATTGATTCGGCTTCAGTTTACACTCAAATAATTTCGGGCACTTATCCAGTAATTTCAAAAGGTATTGAATGGAGACATGCAGATTCACTTTCATGGAATGTAATTAATATCCCTTTGAATAATTTTTCAACAACAATAACAAATCTGACTCCAAACACAAACTACTATCTAAGAGCATTTGCCACAACTGAAAATGAAACATATTATGATACAATTAGACAATTTACAACATTTTCTTATCCTATTGTTTCAGGAGAAGTTATTACTCAGGGAGTGACCAATATTTCTGTTTCTTCTGTTTCTTTAAATGGAACATTAGTCAGTGTGGGTAATGCATTGGATAATATTAAAATAGGATTTGCATATTCAACTGATGTTAATTTAAACATTGATTCAAGTAATGTTGATACAGTTCAAGTTCAATATTATGAAGGGATGACAAACTTTAACCAAACAATAACAAATCTTATACCACAAACGTATTATTACTATAAAGCATTTATAATAAACGATGCAGGAATTAGTTATGGAGATGCTGGAGGATTCTGGTTTGACGGTTTAGAATTAAATGATTTAGAATCCAATTCAACTATCATTAGTCTTTACCCTAATCCAGCAAATGATAAAGTAAAATTAGAGATAAAAGGGTTGACAAAATCTACAAATGTTATTGTTTATGATATTAATGGGAGAGAGGTAAGGCAATTTAATATTAATGCAGAACAAACAGAATTAGAAATTGAAGTTAAAGACCTTCCAAAAGGAATATATAATGTTAAGATTTTAAATAATAACTTTAGCATATCGAGAAAATTGATCGTTCAATAAAAACAAATAGGCTGTCTTGAATACATTGTTTCAATACAGCCTCCGTTGTGCGGGATTACCGTCGTGCGGGATTTCCTACTCCCGCACGATATTACTATAAGGATTTTTAATCCGTAAGATATACAATCATCAAAGAATATTTCTAAACAATATATTAATCAAAATGTATTTGTACATTTGCCAGCAAATTGAGTTTAAAATGAATAAATATCGGATTACTTATCGGTTTACCGCTTGCCATAGCAAGTTATCGACTTTGTCGCTTTGCATAGCAAAGAAATCCTAATAATAAAGAAGTGCGGGAGTGCAAATCCCGCACGACGGA
>DUQY01000086.1 GCA_012837565.1 Bacteroidales bacterium
AAGATTTCGGATGTTGTTTTATTACCTTACAGAAAAATATCACAAAGTGGCTTACTTTTGACAGCACTCAACTACGAAAAACCAATAATAGCTTCTTCTATTGGTGGTTTAAAGGATCCTTTTAAACATGGAGATGTTGGCTGGTTAATAGAACCTAACAATGTTGAAGAACTGAGGGATTCAATATTATTTATTCTAGATAATCCAAATGAGTTAGATAAAATTAAACAGAATATTGAAATGTGGTTGTCAATTAAGGAATACTATGATTGGAAGCAGATTCAGCAAAAGACATTTAATCTGTATGATTCTTATATAGTATAAGAGTGAAAGATAATACTTCACCCTGTTTTTTATTAACATAAAATTAAACTCCCTTATAAAATGCGAATACTTTATTTCCATCAATACTTCAAAACCCCATCCGAACCTGGAGGAACTCGCTCTTATTGGATAGCCCAAGAATTATTAAAAGCAGGGCATAATGTTACAATGATTACTTCATCAGTAAAATATGAAGAGAAAGTTAAGCGAATTACTATTGATGGAATTGAAGTTATATACATTAAAGAAGCATATAGTCAGAACATGACTATATATAAAAGACTAAAAGCTTTTGTAGGCTTTATGCTCAAATCTACTAATCAAGCTTTGAAATTAAAGGAAACAGATTTAGTTATAGCCACTTCTACTCCATTAACCATTGGGTTCCCTGCTTTAATTCTTAAATGGCTTAAGAAGACACCTTATGTCTTTGAAGTACGCGATCTATGGCCTGAAGTACCTATACAAATGGGTGCTCTAAAAAATCCAATAGTAAGAAACTTAGCACTCACATTTGAAAAGACAATATATAAAAACTCAAAACATGTAATTGCTCTTTCACCTGGAATGCAAGAGGGAGTTTTGAAGTATTTGCCAAAGCAAAAGACTTCTATGATACCTAACATGTCAAAAATAGATGCTTTTTGGCCTCGTCAGAAGAATGAAAGTATGATTGAGCAATTAGGTTTAAGTTTGGATAGCTTCAAGGTGATTCACTTTGGGGCATTAGGAATAGCCAATGGTGCAAGTTATATTATTGAAGCAGCAAATCTACTAAAAGAGAACTCTTCAATAGAGTTTCTCTTTGTCGGTGGAGGATCAACTGAAGATGATTTGAAGAAGATTTATAGAGAATATAAACTAAACAATGTAAAGTTCTTGGGTCGTTTTGCGATGAATGATCTTTCTGAAATAGTTAACTTAAGTGATGTGTCAATTGTAAGTTTTAAAGATTTACCTATATTATATACAAATTCACCTAATAAACTATTTGATTCTTTATCTGCAGGTAAACCAATAATTGTAAATTCTGCTGGATGGACTAAGAGATTAGTTGAAGAGAATAGTTGTGGTTATTATGTAAATCCTAATAAACCATCAGAATTAGCTGATAAGATTCTTTTCTTGCAAAGTCATCCAGAGGTTGTAAAACAGCAAGGTTTAGCGTCAAGGAGGTTAGCAGAAACAAAATATGACAAATCAATTCTATGTAAGCAATTTGTCGATGTAATTAATAAATTAAATATAAATTGAAACGATGAAAATAAAAAACATTTGTTGCATAGGTGCAGGTTACGTAGGCGGCCCAACAATG
>DUQY01000087.1 GCA_012837565.1 Bacteroidales bacterium
TCCATCTTCATTTTCTTCTAATATACCCGCAAGCATATCTCTATAAAATATCTTTGCTTTTCTCATAATAATCTATATTATAAGCTTTTTAGATAAGTCCTATCTAATTCAACCACTCCTAACTCAGCACCAAATAAAACAAGTATTTGATTAACCTTATCCATTCTTAGGGTAGGTTTTTCTTGTTCAAGTTCTCTAATAAACCTTAGCCCAACACCTGATTTCTCTGCAAGCTCTTGCTGAGTTAAACCAGATTCTTTTCTCTTTGCTTTCACAAATTCCTTTAACGATAATCTTTCCATAATATACCTTTTAGGGTATAAACTCTATAATATAATAGTATATTATACCCTTTCGGGTGCAAAGATACAACATTTATACTAATTCGTACCTGATAGGGTATAAATTAACAGTAAAAATTGGGCTCTATAACGAATAGAGTGGGTAATTGAAATTAAATAATTCTTGATGTGTTTTATATAATTATCAACCCAGGATATAGATATCTAGTATATCAGCAAGTTAGGACAAATCTTTTATATGCAAATTATAAGATTATCCTATCTTTTTATTTGCTATATAGTTTTAGTGATATATAGATTGTGCGCGGTAACATTGGGCCGTAGATATAGCTTGCATCACGATCAGGTCCTTGGTCGAAATCTCTTTGGTAAGAGTTGAACATGTTTTTGATTCCTCCACCAATTTGAAACATTAGGTCTTCTTTGA
This sequence comes from Bacteroidales bacterium, assembly GCA_012837565.1. Classification (GTDB taxonomy): domain Bacteria; phylum Bacteroidota; class Bacteroidia; order Bacteroidales; family P3; genus UBA10566. Next base: position 730 of record DUQY01000087.1, read on the forward strand.
GTTTGAAGTCGTAGGATGCTACAAGATTTAGGTCGAAGAATGTAGGGGTTGTTTCAAGGCGATCTGTTGGGACATGAATATAGCCAGCATAGTGAGGAACAAGCATTTTGCCTGTATAGGTTCCTGAAAGGGATATATTCATTGGTTTTATTGGGATTAGGCTTAGGGTTGCGTATGCATAATTGTCTGGGGTTCTTAGCATCTTCCTTGTAGGAATTACTGTAGGTTCATCTGACCATATTTGTGGGTCATCGTATTTGCTTTGTTGGTAGGTATAGCCAAGTGTTAGGGTGTATTTTGCTTGGTATGAAACTTTTGCTGTTATGCTTACTCCTCCTATTTTTGCTCCTGATGCATTGTAGCGGAGTTGGGTCAAGTCACCTAATGAGTCTTCAACAACCTTTAGTGCGAAAATATCTGTTAGATTGGTGTAGAAGCCTTCTAATAAGAAGTTTGCTTGGTAATCATCGCTTAGTTGGACGTAATAGTCGGAGGATAGGCTGAAGCTATGGGAGTATTCTGGTCTAAGATTTGGATCAAGTGTGGTTCTTACTGTTTGTCCTCCAAGTTGTGTTGCGTGTAGGTCTTCGTCATATGATTGTGGTGCTCTGTATCCTGATCCGTATGATGCTCTAACTTGTAGGTCTTCGCTTGGGGTGTACATTATGTTTAGCCTTGGTGAGAATATTGGTGTTTTGATTAGGTTGTGTTTGTCAAGACGTCCTCCGACAACAAATCTAAAGTATTTTGCTTTCCATTCTGATTGTGCAAATGCTCCAATAACATTGGTTTCTTGTTTTGTTCCTGTTCCATAAGCTGGCACGCTATCTACTAAGTTATTGCCACTCACTTCTAGTCCATAAACTAGGCTTGCTGGTAGGAAGAGGAACTTATCAATTTTATTATAGCCCTGTGTTCCTATAAGGTAGGTTGCGTCATTGCTTCTGCCATATGCGTTTAGGTCTTGATGGGCTCCAAAATAGGATTCTCTATCTATTAGTTGAGCTGATGTATAAATTGAATACTTGCTGTTACCATCAAGGCTAATATAGTCGTAGTTTAGACCTCCTGAATGGATTTTATGGTCTGTCATCTCTGTTATGTCTGATTCGTGTGGTGGCTTATCGAAAGCATTTCCTCCACGACGAGTTTCTTGCATTGTGTGGTATTCAAGAGTTAGCTTTTGGGTATTGGATAGTTTGTAGAATGATCTTGTTCCAAATGAGAATGCATCTAATTTACCTATTTCAGAGAAACCGTCTCCATCATGGTCGTAAGGGGTTTTCTTTCTAAATGTTTGGTAGAATGAAGCTCCTGATTTATTATTTTTACCAATTACAACTGCATTTGAATTAAAGTTTTGAGCATAGGCTTTCATTCCTACTGCTTGAAGGTCTGTGCCTATTGAATAGGAGGGTGTAAGGGGTTCTTTGGTGATTATGTTTATTGTTCCTGCTATTGCATTTGCACCATATAGTGCTGAGCCTGCTCCTTTAATAACTTCAATTCTTTCTACCATATTAACAGGCATTTGTTCTAGGCCATAAACTCCACCAAGTGCTGACATAATTGGTTTGGAATCAATAAGGATTTGTGAATAAGGACCATCCATACCATTTATTCTTACCTGAGAGAAGCCACAGTTTTGACAGCTATATTCAACTCTAACTCCTGATTGGAAAGGTAGGGCTTGTGAAATATCTTGTGCATTTGACTGTTGGAAGGTCTTTTCAGACATAACATTTACAATAACTGGAGCTTCCTTCCTGCTGGTTTCAACCCTACTTGCTGATATTACAACCTCATCCATCAAGACCTTAGATTCTTTTAGTTCAATATGTGCGTGAGTTGGTTTACCAGAAACAACAATTACTTCTTTTTCGTATTTTTGATATCCCACAAATGTTACTACTAGGTATATGTGCCTGGTTTAAGCTTTCTTATCACAAAGTCTCCGTCCTTATCAGTAACAGTACCAATTGAGGTTCCTTTAATCCCAATTGAAGCATAAGCTATTGGTTCTTGAGTTCTTGCATCAAAAACATGACCCTCTATGCTTGCATGATCGTCATCTTTTAAAATTCTTTCAGCATAAGAGCTAAAGCTTATCAATAAAGCAACAATAAACAATATCTTTCTCATTCTTTCTATTTTTTACATATAATTAAAACAATGTTTTACAACATGCAAAGATAGATAATTTGTTTCATTCTCAAAAACAAAGAATAAGTGAGTCGTTCTTATTTGCTAAATAGTTTAAGAGATATGAATATGGTTCGGGGTTGCATTGGCCCGTAGATATAGCCTGCATCACGATCTACTCCTTTATCGAAGTCGTTTTGATAGGAATTGAATATGTTTTTAATTCCTCCACCTATTTGAAAAACGAGGTCGTCTTTTAGTTTGAAGTCGTAGGATGAAACAAGGTTTAGGTCGAAGAAATGGGGGGTTGTTTCAATACGGTCTTTTTCAATATAGCCTGCAAAGTGAGGAACTATCATTGTGCCGGTATAGGTTCCTGATAATGAGAAGTTAAAAGGCTTTACTGGGTTTAGATTTAAGGTTGCATATGCATAGTTATCTGGTGTTCTAAGCATCCTTCTTGTTCCTGAAACAGACTCATCCTCTGACCAGTTTTCAATATCATTATATTTGCTTTCTTGGTAAGTGTATCCAAGTGTTAGGGTGTACTTTGCTTGGTATGAGATTTTAGCTGTTAGACTTACTCCACCAATTTTTGCTCCCGATGCGTTGTAACGTAGTTGATATATAGTATTTGTGTTTGTGTCGTAGTCGGTAACTTTTAAGGCAAAAACATCTGTTAAGCTGGTGAAGAAACCCTCAACTAGAAAGTTTGCTTGAATATTATCGCTAAATTGGACATAGTAGTCGGAAGATAGACTTAGGCTATGGGAGTATTCTGGTCTAAGTCTTGGGTCTAGTTTTGTTCTTAGTGATTGTCCTCCAACTTGGGTTACGTGAAGGTCTTCATCATAAGCTTGAGGGGCTCTATAACCTGAACCATATGATGCTCTAACTTGAAGATTTGCGCTTGGAGAAAACATTATATTAAGGCGTGGTGAAAACACTGGATTGCTGATAAGGTTGTGCTTGTCAAGACGAGCTCCTAAAACAAATCTAAAGTATTTAGCTGCCCATTCTGATTGAATAAATCCTCCAAAAATATTGGTCGACTGTTCTGTTTTGATATTATATCCAACTATATTATCTTCTAAGCTATTACTACTGTATTCAAATCCATAAACCAAGCTTGCAGGGAGGAAGATTAGTTTTTCTAATTTATTATAGCCCTGAGCTCCAATCAAAAATGTTAGGTCGTTGCTTTTACCATAAGCATTTAGGTCTTTGTTTGCACCATAATAAGAGTCTCTATCAATATATTGGGTTGAGGTATAGATACCATATTTATTATTACCATCAAGGGTAATGTAATCATAGCTTAAACCTCCTGAATGTATCTTATGTTCTGTCATTTCTGTTATTAATGATTCATGTGGTAGTTTGTCAAAGGCATCTCCTCCACGTCGTTTTTCTTGCATTGTGTGGTATTCCAAGCTAAACTTTTGGGTATTGGATAGCTTATAGAAAGACCTTGTTCCGAAGGAAAAAGCATCGAGCATACCTATTTCAGAAAACCCATCATCGTCATGGTCATAAGGATTTTTCTTTCTGAATGTTTGGTAAAATGAAGCTCCTGATTTATTGTTTTTTCCAATAACAGCAGCGTTTGCATTAAAGTTTTGAGCATAGGATTTAAGTCCTATAGCTTGTATATCTGTACCTATTGAATAGGAAGGGTTAATTGGTTCTTTGGTGATTATGTTTATTGTTCCTGCTATTGCATTTGAGCCATAGAGTGCAGAGCCTGCTCCTTTCACCACTTCAACTCTTTCAACCATATTGACAGGCATTTGTTCTAATCCATAAACTCCACCAAGGGAAGACATAATGGGCTTTGAGTCAATTAGTATTTGAGCGTAATGACCTTCCATTCCATTAATTCTTACTTGAGGGAAGCCACAGTTTTGGCAGTTATATTCAACTCTAACTCCTGATTGGAAAGGTAGTGCTTGGGAAAGGTCCTGTGCATTTGTTTCTTGGAATGTCTTCTCAGACATAACATTAACTATTACTGGAGCCTCCTTCTTACTTGTTTCAACCCTACTTGCTGAAATAACAATCTCATCCATCATAACCTTAGTTTCCTTTAGCTCTATATGGGCATGAACTGGTCTGTTTCTAACTACTCTTAGTTCTTGTTCGTATCGTTCATAACCAACAAATGTTATAACTATGGTATATGTGCCAGGTTGAAGCTTCCTTAAAACAAAGTCTCCTTCTCTGTCTGTAACTGTGCCTATGGATGTTCCCTTAATTCCAATTGAGGCATAAGCTATAGGGTCTTTCGTTCTTGCATCAAATACATGACCTTCTATACTTGCGTGGTCACCGCTTGCTTGGTCACCTTGCTTGTTGCCATGTCCCCCACCTTGTTGTGCATAAGTACTAAAGCTTGTTAATAAGGCGATGATAAAAAGTGCTTTTCTCATTACTTCTATTTTTATTATTTTCTTTCTTTTGCAAAATTACTTCCAATAAAACTATCCTACAATCACAATAAATTGTTATATATCATTAATACTTGTAATAGGATTAAGGTATCTTCTTATATAAAGCATTGATAGTAAAACTAAAACCCTCTAACGAAAAAGAGGCAATGTTATTCCTTAACAATTGCCTCTTTTGAGTTTTATTTCAAACTATATAGACTAGTGACCTTCTGAACCAGCAGGTACTTTAATAATATCACCATGGTCTTTTATAATCATCTCTAACCATTTTGTTGGGTATGGTTTTTGATCAGGGAAAACGTTTTGTCCTTGACGGTATGGGCTTTCTAAGAATTTACCATTCTTTTCTGGCTTAGTGTTACCATCAATAAACTTAACTAATAAGTATTGGCTTAGTTTTTTCCAAGTTTTAAATGTTTGGTCTGACTTTGCAATTGAGAATCTTGTTATATCACTTCTCATTTGGTCTGGTGAAGCTGATTTTAATTTATTGTCAAGTTCTTCAACTTCTTTAATAAAACCTTCTTCCAAGTCTTTTTGTACTTTTCTAATATCTCCAATCATATCTGAATATCTTAAATATGCAAAGTTTGAAACTTGATTGAATAACCAGAAAGCAGATGTTTCAGAATAAGTTACCATATCTCCGTTTCCTTCACGTAAGTGTTCAGGAGCTCTTGTTATATTAGTGTACATTGGCATATAAACTGATGTGTAGCTATCATCAACTCCAAACCAAAGAATTCCTTTTGCTCCCTCTGGCATCCAGCTTCTTGACTGTGCAACTAAAGAGAAGCCTGTTTGTTGTGTTGAAATTGCTCTTTCATGAACATAGTTAACGCCATTAACTTCAAATCCCATTGGTCTCCAACGATAAGGACAAGCATGAGGACCTGCTCCAAGATCTTTTGTCATATCCATTGGTGTTCCTTGGTAATGATCACGCATTAATTCCATAACATCTCTAACAGATAATTTGTTTTCTGGTTTAATCCAAAGTGGCATACGGTTCTTTAGGTTATGTCCCATTGCGTAGTCTTGGTATTGAACCATTGATTTGTTGCAACGTAGGAAGCCAGCATAAACTCTAGCCTCACATGCTCTTGCAGCACTAAAAGTTACTGGCGCATAAGTATCGCTAAATGAAAAATCTGCATCTGTTCCATCATAATATCCTTTTAGTCTTGCAAATGTTATTACATCATGAGCATAAACAACTTCTACCTCTGGGCGAAATATTTCTTTCAAGTTCTTTGATGAAATTGATTTAAAGCTTTTCTTTACTTCTTGAGGGAATTGTGTTATACGAGCATGGTTTGCATGTCCTGAGATATAACCATCTGGAACTCTCATCGCTACCCAAACTCCTCCTTTTTTCCAATCCTTATGTACCTTTCCTTTTTTGTCAAGTACAGGATATCCTTTTCCAATCATTTCTAGTATCCAAACCTCATCAGCATCAGCTATTGAGAAAGATTCTCCACCTGAGAAAAATCCGTAATTATCAACTAGCTCTACCATTTGCTTTACTGCCTCACGAGCATTTTTTGCTCTTTGCAGGGTTAGGTAGATTAATGTACCGTAGTCAATTCCTCCTGTTGAGTCTTGTAGTTCTGCACGTCCACCATAGGTTGTTTCTGTAATAGACAGTCCCCACTCATTTGAGTTACCAACTGTTGTGTAAGATTTAGCAACTTGAGGAATCTTGATAAGTTTCTTACCTGAATCCCAATCAACAATTTGTAGCATTGTTCCTTCTGGATATGTTGCCGCAGCTTTATAATATAATTCACCATATAATGTATGTGAATCTGCTGCATATGTAATCATTGTTGAACCGTCTTTTGAAGCTCCTTTTGTTACCAGGAAGCTTGTACAAGCAAAAGCCGAAATCGATGAGCCTGTCAAAACAACAGCAAGCATCACTGATAATAGTTTTCTGAATTTGTTCATTTTTCTTTCTATTTATTATTAATGTGTTTCGATATTTAAGTGCGCAAAAATAAGGAAAAAAACTCTAATACACAAGTATTTCCAAATTGCTGCTTAATTTATTTCTTAATTTCTATTTGATTATTGTGCCTATATGTTCTCCAAAAACTACCTTTTGAAGGTTGCCTTCTTTATTCATATCGAAAACATAAATAGGTAGATTATTCTCTTGACAAAGTGCAAAAGCTGTTAGATCCATTATTTTTAATTGCTTTGTAAGTGCTTCTTGAAAACTTAGTTCTGAATACTTCGTTGCTGCCTTGTCTTTTTCAGGGTCGGCAGTATACACTCCGTCAACTCTTGTGCCTTTAAGAATAACATCAGCCTTAATTTCAATTGCTCTAAGCGAAGAGGCTGTGTCGGTGGTGAAATAAGGATTCCCTGTTCCTCCGCCAATAATAACTACCTTGCCTTCTTCCAAAGCTTCAATTGAACGGCGGCGTGAATGTTCTTTGCAAATAGGTTCAATTGCTAAACCAGAAAGCAACTCTGTTTTAACTCCTTGTTTTTCCAATTCCCCTTGCAATGCCATTGAGTTGATAATTGTTGCAAGCATTCCCATATAATCGCCTTGAACTCTATCGGTTCCTTGTGCTACTCCTTGAAGACCTCTAAATATATTTCCTCCCCCAATCACAATTGCAATTTCACATCCTTTATCTTTCACTTCCTTTATTTCTCTTGCATATTGAGATAGCATTAATGGAGATATTCCGTATTCTTGTTGTCCCATAAGAGACTCTCCACTAAGTTTTAATAATATTCTTTTGTATTTCATAATCTATTATTCTTTTGTATTCTTTGGCTCAAAATAACATGCATCACCAAATGATAGAAATCTAAAATCATTTTCTAAGGCAAAATTATAACATTCTTTCCATTTCTCGCCTATCATTGCCGAGACTAATAATAATAATGTGCTTTTAGGTTGGTGAAAATTAGTTATCATTGCCTTTACTATTCTATATTTATAAGAAGGTGCAATAATGATTTGGGTCTGCCCGCAAATTAAGTCCTCCTCTCCCATTTTATCTATAATTGCTTCTAAGGCTTGTTTTGGGCTAATGTTGGTTTCTTTTTGGTAGGGCTCCCATTGTTGTATATCAATTTCTGAGTCAGTATCTTTGTTTTCAATTAGCTTAACTCCATGCCAATATAGACTTTCAATTGTTCTAACAGAGGTTGTGCCAACACATATAATCTTTTTGTCGATATGTTTGATTAAATCCTGAATAACCTCTTTTGTTATTGTAACTTTTTCAGTGTGCATTACGTGATTAGAAATTGAATCCGTGCTAACAGGCTTAAAAGTTCCTGCTCCAACATGAAGAGTTACAAAACTAGAGTTTATTTGTTTTTCTTTAAGGTCTAAGAATGTTTTATCTGTAAAATGTAGTCCAGCAGTTGGTGCTGCAACCGAGCCTTCCTCAATTGCATAAATTGTTTGGTAATCATCGTTATCCTCTTTCCTTGCCTCCCTATTCAAATATGGAGGAAGTGGAATAACGCCCATAAGTGCCAAAACTTCAGCAAAGGAATACTCTTTTGTCCAAGTAAATTTAACTATAAATGCATTATCAACTTGCTCTTCTCTTTCTGCACAAAGTTCAATTGTCTTTCCTTCGAATTCAATAGTTTTTCTTAGTATTCCACTTTTCCATCGCTTGTTATTTCCAACAAAACACTTCCATCTTCCTAATCCTTTCTGTGCAAAAGCTATTTGGATTTCGTTTGGCTCGGTTGGTTCAAGACAAAAAACTTCAATTACTGAACCTGTATCTTTCTTAAAGAATAGCCTTGCATGAACAACTTTTGTGTCGTTATATATTAATAAGCTATCCTTATCTAAAAGTTGAGGCAACTCAAAGAATGGTATCTCTGAAATTGCCTCATTTTTTAAAACTAAAAGCTTAGCCTTATCTCTTTCTGGGAGAGGGAACTTTGCAATTCTATAATCTGGCAAAGCATAATCAAAGTCAGCAATAGCAATGTCTAATGACCTGCTTATCATTTATGCCTCAATAAGTTTGAATTCGTAATGCTCCATTACTGGATTATGAAGCAATTGATTACAAGCACTATCAACCAAAGTACTTGCTTCTTCTTTTGTGGAAGCTTCAACCTCAAGAGTTATGTGTTTACCTATTCTAACATTAGATATTTGTTCTAGTCCGATATTCCCCATTGAAGAAGTTACAGCTTTTCCTTGAGGGTCTAACAAAGCCTTTAATGGCATTACATCGATTTCAGCAATAAATTTCATTTCTTTATTTTGTTAATGATTAGTGATTCTATTATATAAACTATTATTATAAGCGGAATTGAATATAAATTAAATGCAAATATAAGTAATAATGCAGTTATTAGGAAGACAAATTTCTCTTTATTGTCTTTCCACCTAAAGTTTTTAAACTTTAAGGCAAAAAGATTTAGCTCTGCAACAAGCAAGAAAGACATTAGGATTGAGCCAAAAAGAATAACTATTGGGCTTAATAAAACTGCTGTGAGGTTTGTGTAAAATGCTTGACTGCCTATTCCCCAAAGGTGAATTGAATTTGTTTCAAGGTAATATATTATTGGTAGAGAAATCCAAATAAGTGCATTTGCAGGGGTAGGAACACCAATAAATCCCATTGTTTGGCGAGAGTCTATATTAAATTTTGCTAATCTATATGCTGACATTAGAGCCATGAAAAGAGGAATAAAAACTAAGAAAGGGTATTTTGATAGAAAAGGATTTAAGATAGCAAATTCTTGAAGTAAATCAACTGTAATTAGACTTGGAGCTACTCCAAAAGTTACAGCATCTGCCAAAGAATCGAGCTCTTTTCCTAGTTCTGAATATGCCTTTAAGGCTCTTGCAGCCATGCCGTCCATAAAGTCAAACACAGCTCCGAGAATAACCAAAACAGAAGGTATGATTAGGCTTTCGGTTGTGTATAGGGTGTAGATAGCCATTATTCCACATAGCAAGTTTAGAAGAGTAATTGTATTCGGAATTTGTTTTCTTATCATCGTTCTTTCTTTTTTCAAGCTTCAAAATTACTCAAATATTACTTATCATCGAATTATTTCGACACTTTTTGTATATGAATTAGGGTTATATTCTTATATTTGCACATTAAAACAATAATATAACTAAAGAAATGAAAAATAAAATTATTGCCCTACTGGGTGTCTTATTTGCTTTTATATCGCTGAGCTTTGTGTCTTGTCAAGATGATAAATCATTGGCATCTGAGGATTGGAATGGTAGTTGGCAACTTAACGAGGATATTAATTTCCCTCAAGCTAAAAATAACGAAAATCCTACAAAATCCAATAGCGGTACAATTCAGATTGACCCTAACGACAATAGACAAATAATAATAAATGGTGATTTATTTGGACTTTATTCAAGTCTGAAAATAAAAGCAAAAGTAGTTACCACAACAGCTTCTTTTGAGGAAACAATAGGTAAAGATAAAATGAAAGGGACTGGAGTTTTAGTAAACAAAGATAAGATTAACTTTAATTTTACTATCACAACCGAAACAAATCAAGTAGAATCCTACAAAAGAACAGCAACAAGAATTAAATAAAAAAAACAATATATTATGACAGATTCATCAAAAATTTTGATACAAGAGTGTACAACGAATATGCAATCGGCAGTTAAATTCCTTGAAGGCTCATTACATAAAATCAAAGCAGGTAAAGCATCTCCTTCTATGCTTGAGGGAATAAAAGTAGATTATTATGGTAACATGACTGACCTGTCTCAGGTTGCAAACGTTTCTACTCCTGATGCAAAACAAATCATTATCCAACCTTGGGAAAAGGCAATGCTATCTCCAATTGATAAAGCAATTTTAGCAGCTAACCTTGGTTTTACACCAAAGTTCGAAGGCGATATGTTACGCATAACTCTTCCTCCTGTAACAGAAGAAAGACGTAGAGAGCTTGTTAAGGTAGCAAAAGCAGAAGTTGAAGATGCAAAAGTAAGCATAAGAAATGTTAGAAGAGGAATAATTGATAAGATAAAGAAATCAAAAGATCAAGGAGTTTCAGAGGATGAAATAAAGGTTGTTGAAAAAGAAATAGAAGCAATTACCGAGAAAGAAATCAAAAGCACAGAGGATTTATTTGTTATGAAGGAAAAAGAAATAATGTCAATCTAAAATAATGAATATTCCTTTTGCACCTCCCTTTATAGACGAAGATGTTATTAAAGAGGTAACCGATAGTCTTAATTCTGGCTGGATAACAACAGGTCCAAAAGTTGCAGCCTTAGAACAAGGCCTACAAGAATATTGTAAGGCAAAGAGAGTTAATTGTGTTAATTCTTGGACAAGTGGCACAATTTTGATGCTTCGCTGGTTGGGACTTAAGGAAGGAGACGAAGTTATTGTTCCTTCCTATACCTATTGTGCAACAGCAATGGCGGTTATGGATGCAAATGCAAAACCTATTATGGTTGATATAACAAGAAACCTTACAATAGATGTTGAGAAAATAAGGCAAGCCATAACTCCAAGAACAAAAGCAATAATCCCTGTCGATTTAGGTGGCGTTCCTTGTGATTACGAAAAGATTATGGAATTAGTTTGTTCAAAAGAAATAGTAGAACAATTCGTTACAGAATCTGATAATCAAAAGAAATTCGCAAGAATCATGGTTCTTTCCGACTCTGCTCATTCTCTTGGAGCAACCCTTCAAAACAAAACAATTGCTCAAATGGTTGATGTAAGTGTTCTTTCACTTCATGCCGTTAAAAACCTAACCTCAGCTGAGGGTGGAGCAATTTGTTTGAACCTTCCTCAGCCTTTTGATAATGATGAAACATATAAAGAATTAAGAATATTATCTCTTAATGGTCAGACTAAAGATGCTTTTACCAAAACTAAAGCAGGAGCTTGGCGCTATGATATTATTGCTCATGGCATGAAAATTAATATGCCAGATGTAAATGCAGCAATAGCCTTAGCTCAACTCAGGAAATACGATTACCTCCTTGGAGAAAGAAAAAGGGTATATGAAAGATACTCAGAACTATTGAAAGAATATCACTGGGCTATACTCCCTCAACAAGACAAAGATAACTTAACAACGTCTTATCACCTATATGCTTTAAGAATTAACCCAATTACAGAAGACCAAAGAGATAAGCTGATTCAATATATGGCTGATAAAGGTATAGCAACTAATGTTCATTATATTCCTATGCCAATGCTTACTCTTTTCAAAAACATGGGCTATAAGATAGAAGACCACCCTATTGCTTACGAAACATATAAAAGAGAAATCTCGTTGCCAATCTATCCTCAGCTAACTAATCAAGAAATAGATTATGTGGTTAAGAACCTTATAGAGGGATATTATGCAATAACTCTTTAAAATGAAAAGGTTATTTGATTTCTTTGCATCCTTCTTTGGACTAATCGTTCTTAGTCCTTTGTTTATTATTATAGCATTAGTAATAGGTATAGAAAGTAAAGGCGGCGTATTTTACAAACAAACAAGGGTGGGGAAAAACAATAAAGACTTCAAGGTTTATAAGTTTCGCTCAATGGTAATTGATGCAGATAAAAAAGGTTTATTGTCGATTGGCAAAGACGGAAGAGACCCAAGAGTGACAAAGATAGGATATGCACTTAGGAAATATAAATTGGATGAATTACCTCAGTTAATCAATGTTATTAAGGGAGAAATGTCTTTGGTGGGTCCAAGACCAGAGGTTAGGAAATACGTTGATTTATACTCAGAAAAAGAGAAACATGTTTTAGAGGTAAGGCCAGGCATAACCGATATAGCGTCTATAACTTATAGGAATGAAAACGACCTTCTTTCACAAAGTGATAATCCAGAGGAATATTACATAAAAGAGATTATGCCAAAGAAGCTTTCCCTAAGCCTTAACTATATTCAGACAAGAAGTTTTTTAAGTGACATAAAGCTAATAATCAAAACAATATTATAGGTTTTTCTTTCGCCGTTTCAAGAAATCCTTTCGCCGTTTTAATTTACTGAATCAGCGTTTTAATTTTTTCTTTCAGCGATTCATTTTCCCCGTACTTAGTCTTGTGTTTTTACCTTGTAATTATTCGGTTTAATTCGGTAGAAATGATTTGTTTTATCTTCTCAAGAGTTTTTTGTTCCGATAATAGAATAAGCTGATTGTCAAGGTCGTCTTCTATTCTTAGCTTTTCTTTTACGGCATTTATCTTCTTTTCTAACTTGTGTATCTTTAAGCTCAAAAGGCTTTCCTTTACATCTAAATTAAGTCTTTCAGAAGACTCTGGGTCAGGAGTTAGCATCTTCCATTTCGATTCCCATAAACCACTAATGCAATAGTTATTAATTAAAAGGGTGGTTGCAAGGTTTTGAATCTCCTTCTCTTGATTATTGGTGAATATATTTAGTTCAGGGATTTCTCCTTTTTCAAGAATATAATCTTTATATATATTGAATATCTTTTGGTATAATTGATTGTCAAAGCAGATTTGGTCAGTTGTAATATCACCAACTATGTACGCCGCAACTAAGTAATTTTCATCTTTCTTCTCCCCATCTTCTCCAATAACTGTTTGCGTTGTTTCTTTATCAGAATAGTTTAGAAGGAGTGCTATTATTTTTCTTTCTTGTGCTTCGTCAGGAAAGGTTGATGGCAAAATTTGCTTTTCTGCATTTGGTGAAGAAATATAAGTGGAGCCATCATCGGATGGAAGAAAGAAATCATCAGGAGGAAGGTCGGTTTTAGGCTGGTCAAGTTTTGGCTTGTCTTCTTTTCTCTGTTTAAAATATCTTTCTCTTAATACTTTGTTGAGTTCATTATTAAGAAGTTCTTCCTTCATATTAAGAATTGAGGAGCATTGTTGCACATAGGCAGCTTTCTCAATATTATCAGGAATGAAACTAATTGTATTTAGTATTTCTTTTATTAAAGCACTTCTTTTGAAAGGGTCGTCCTTTGCCTCATCTAAGAGGAGATGTGTTTTGAATAAGATAAAGTTCTTTGCCTCATTTGTTATATATGCCTTAAACTCTTCTTGAGGAAGTTTCTTGCAATAGGAATCTGGGTCTTCTCCGTCTGGAAACAAAACAATCTTTACGTTTAATCCATTTTCAAGGAAAAGGTCAATTGCTCTAAACGCTGCTTTAATTCCTGCAGAGTCGCCATCGTAAAGTATTGTTACGTTTTTGGTATATCGTTTTATTAGTCTTATTTGCTCAATGGTTAGGGATGTTCCTGATGTTGCAACAACATTTTCAACATTGTTTTGAGACAGCATAACTGCATCCATATTCCCTTCAACCAAATAACAAAGCTCTTGTTTTACTATTGCATTCTTTGCCAAATGAAGCCCAAATAGCACCTTGCTTTTAGAATAAATATCTGTTTCTGGAGAGTTTACATATTTTGCTTTAGTTTTTTCTGAACTAAGAACCCTTCCTGTGAAACCTAAGGGGCGTCCTCCAATATTATATATAGGGAACATTATTCTCGAACGAAACCTGTCATATTGAACATGTGATTCCTCTTTCGCTATTGTAAGTCCTGCCTTAATCAATATGTCTTCGGTATAGCCATTCTTTTTAGCATGCTCAGTAAATTCAGACCATTTATCTTTAGAGTAACCTAAACCCCAACGTTTAATTGTTTCTTCTGTAAGTTCTCTTTCACGAAAATAAGTTAATCCGATGTTCCTACCCTCTTGGTCATTAAAAAGAATATCTGCAAAATACTTTTGAGCAAATTCAGTTACATGGAAAAGGGCTTCTTTCTCATCTTGAAGTATTTTTGCTTCGCTTGTTAGTTCTTCTTCCTGAATTTCTATTCCATACTTGTTTGCAAGGAAGCGTAAGGCTTCAGGATAAGAGTAATGCTCATGCTTCATTAAGAAATTAACTGAATTCCCTGCCTCTCCACATCCAAAACACTTAAAAATTCCTTTTGAAGGGCTAACCGTAAAAGAAGGTGTTTTTTCATTATGAAAAGGACAATTACCAATATAGTTTACCCCTCTCTTCCTTAATGGTACAAAGGCATTTATAACATCAACTATTTCAGTTGCATCGAGTATTTTCGAAATATCTTCTTGCTTAATCATCTTTGCAAATGTACGTTTTTATTTTATTTTATTACCTTTGCCTATTCAAAACATTGAAATATCATGATAAGCTATTTAAAAAGGAACTATTCTTGGTTGATAATTATCTATTTCGGATTAATTTATTTTCTATTTTTATCCAATAATCCTACTTCAGATTCTTATTCTAATGCCTTTTCTTCTATAACAGGTCTTGAACTTTTCCGTCCACATCATCTTCTTTATAGTGGGTTGGGATATTTAATATACTTACCTTTCCAATCCTTAGACATAGACCCAATAAAGATATTTCAATTTGTAAATGTTTTGTTTGCAATGGGGTGTTTAATTGTTTTTAGAGTAATAATGCATAGGATACATTCTAACGAAAAGCTAATTGCTGCATCTATTGTTTTTCTTGGTGCCTGTTTTGGCTTTCAACGTTTTGCAATTGATAACGAATGCTATATCATCCCTCTTTTTTTCACTCTTTTGGCAATGAATTTCGTTCAAAGCTTCCTAATAAGAAACAGAGACTATAAGGTGGTTTTATCTGCTTTAACTCTTGCCATTGGTTGTTTGTTCCACCAAATTGTAATATTTGCATGGCTTGCCTCCTTCCTTATATTTATTTTTAATGGCAGAAGAAGATATATCATTCAATATATTCTTATCAGCCTAATCATACCAATTGTTTATATGATTGTAGTTTATTGCCAAGAAGGAAGTTTGAGTTTTAATGCTATAATGAATTTTGTTTTCCACGACTACAAGAACTCCAATGCTGAAATGCCTATTCTTGTTAATGTAATTATCCTTTCAGCAATAAGCTTTTTTAGAACCTTTATCCAGGTTCATGGATATGTCTTTGAGTTTATTTATTTATATCCTACAATAAGCATTATTGCTATAAGTATTGCGTTAGGCTTTTTGGTTTATGGAATAATATATTTATTTAAATTGAAAAAGAGACAATTAACCATCTTTCAAGAAAGGCGCTTTGTTAGGTATTGTTGGGTAATGTTAATTCTTCATTTTGCATTTGCTGCCTTTTCAAATGGGAATGCAGAATTTATGGTAATTCTGCCTTTCCTAATTATTTTGTTATTAGTTTATTACTTTGAATATTTAAGTAGGGCGTTACTTGGTCTTGGAATCTTCATGTACGTTTTTAACCTTTTCTTTGCTCTTATTCCTATGGCAAATATGAAACTTAACTCCAACCAAGAGATTGTTAATCTTATGATTGACCAACCTAATGCAGTTTTTATTCTAAAAGATAAAGTTGCAGCTGACAACATATATGCATACAATCAAAGACAAGAGAATTCAGGTATTACCTTTAGAGCATCAGAGGTAAGCCAAGAAAAATTTGATTCTTGGTTAAATGAAAATAAAACAATTTACACTGATTATTTTGAAGAAAAAGAGTTGATATCAAGAGCTAGCATTGCTAAGTCTAAAACCAATGAAGTCAAGCCATCAAATCCAATTATTATTAATAAAGACAGTTTCTACCCAAAATATAAATTCACTTATCTTGGCTCAGAAAAAGAAATTTGGACTTATATTAAATAGAAACTTCTATCTTTGCTTTATCAAATATAAACAAAACAAATGTTTCACTAAGCCTTTTCACTACAAAAACAATCTCATATCATAAGTTATTTATAGTATTTTCTAATACAAATAATATATTTTGTAATTTTGCTCCTTAAAATTTAGTTTAGAATGAAAGAATATATCATTGCAACCAACAATAAGCATAAGGTTGAAGAAATAAGTCAAGCCTTAGGAAGCTCAATCAAGCTAGTTACTTTAAGGGAATTAGGTCATAAGAAAGATATCCCTGAAACTTGTGATACCTTGAAGGGTAATGCTCAGCAAAAAGCTCAATATATCTATAATAAATTTGGAAAAGATTGTTTTGCAGACGACACCGGACTTGAGGTTGAAGCTCTAAATGGTGAGCCTGGTGTATATTCAGCACGTTATGCAGGAGAAAGATGTAGCTTTGAAGATAATATTGATAAGCTACTTGAGGAAATGGATGGAAAGACTAATCGTAAGGCATCTTTCACAACAGTTATTTGTTTAATTGAAGACGGAAAGGAATATTTCTTCGAAGGAACTTGCAAGGGTTCTATTACAACAGAACGTTATGGAAAAGGTGGCTTTGGTTATGACCCTGTCTTTATCCCGAATGGTTATGGCGAAAGCTTTGCTGAAATGAATTTAGGAGAAAAGAATAAGATAAGCCATAGAGGACTTGCGGTTGAAAAACTTGTTAAGCATATACTTAAGAAATAATAGCAAATGATATATAAAGAAGAAGATATTAGAGAAAATCACATTTTGGAAGTTGCAAAATCAATTATGATTGCAGCCCGAACAGCTCCAAAAGCAAGAGGAAGAGACAATCTTGTTATTGTAACCATAACAAAAGATGATATAATTAAGCTTTCTGACAAAACATTGAAGATGTATGAAGAGAACAATCAATCATTCTTCTTACGTGATTCTCAAACTATATTAAATGCAAAAGCAATTGTACTGATAGGAACTAAAAGTAATCCATTAGAATTAGACTGCGGACTATGTGGCTATCCTACTTGTGCAGAAAAAATAGAAAAATCAAATTGCCCTTGCGTCTTTAACTCTCACGATTTAGGCATTGCTGTTGGAAGTGCTACTTCAATTGCTGCTGATAATAGGGTTGATAGTAGGGTTATGTATTCAGTTGGAGCTGCAGCAAAGGCATTAGGTTATTTTGGAAAAGATATTGATTTTGGCTTTGCAATTCCTCTTTCGGTTTCGGGCAAAAGCCCATTTTTCGATAGACCAACATTATAAACAATTAGATTTCTTTTAAACAATATAGATATAAACATAGTATGTTAGAGATTAACAAAATAAGGCTTGATAAAGAAAACGTTATTGAACTTTTAAAAGTAAAGAATTTTAAATACGCTGAAGAAAAAATAAATACTCTTCTTATTTTAGATGAAAAAAAACGCCAAGTTCAAAAGGAATTAGAAGATATAAAGGCAGACCTAAACATTAAATCGAAAGTTATAGGTAAGTTTATGAAGGAGGGTTCTAAGTTAGAAGCTGAAAATGCAAAAATAGAAGTTGCTAATTTAAAAGATTCCTCCAAAGAATTAGAAGTTCAAATGGTTGAAAAGGAAAAAGAAATTGAAGACCTATTACTTTCAATCCCTAACCTTCCCCACTCTTCTGTGCCAAAAGGGAAAACAGCCGAAGATAATATTATAGAATCAAATTATGGAGAAATCCCTAAACTTTATGCCGGAGCAGTTCCTCACTGGGACTTATGTGCAAGATATGATATAGTTGATTTTGAACTTGGAAACAAGATAACAGGTGCAGGCTTCCCTGTCTATAAGGGCAAAGGAGCTAAACTTCAAAGAGCCTTAATCAACTTCTTCTTAGATGAGGCTGAAAAAAACGGATTCTCAGAAGTTCAACCCCCACTAATGGTTAATGAAGCATCCGCACTTGCAACAGGACAATTGCCAGACAAAGAAGGGCAAATGTATTCTATCCCATTGGATGGATTCTATATGATACCGACAGCAGAAGTCCCAATAACAAATATATTCCGTGATGTTATTGTTCAAGAAAAAGACTTCCCAATTTGCAAATCAGCCTATTCACAATGTTTTAGAAGAGAGGCAGGTTCTTATGGCAAAGATGTTAGGGGATTAAATCGCCTACACCAATTCGATAAGGTTGAGATAGTTTGCATAGATCACCCAGATCATTCCTACAAACAATTGGAGCTAATGAAACAACACGTTGAAGGAATCCTTAAAAAACTTGAGCTACCATATAGAGTACTACGTCTTTGTGGAGGAGATATAAGCTTTACTGCTGCTCTAACCTTTGATTTCGAAACATATAGTGCAGCACAAGAACGTTGGTTGGAAGTAAGTTCAGTTTCAAACTTTGAGACATTCCAATCAAATCGTTTAAAGCTAAGATTTAAAAACCAAGAAGGCAAAACCCAACTAGCTCATACCCTAAATGGCTCTGCACTTGCTTTACCCCGAATTGTTGCATCTTTACTGGAAAACAACCAAACACCTGAAGGAATAAAAATACCCGAAGTACTAGTTCCTTATACAGGATTTAGATTAATTAACTAAAAAAGGTAGAACAAATTCTTCTAAAATATAAATTAGCAAGATGAGTTTAGAGAAATCTAATCTTAGGGTGTCGTATAGTGGCAGAAAGCTACTATATAAAAGACATTATGCCTCAGAAAATTAGTCTGAGTTTGGAGTATATTCGTAGCAGGAGCTTGACATAGGATATAATGCTAATAATCAGAACTATACTAGAATAATTTCGGGCATATTTCCTACGATTTTCCCATAGTCCTATTCTAAGTTTTTCTTTCTTCGTTTCAGCCGCGTAGATCTTCGTTTTAATTTCGTAGATCTTCGTTTTAATTTTCCCTTTCTTCGTTTAAGTTTTAGCCTATAAAAATCCGATGTATTTTATATCCCTTTTCACAATAGAAATTTACTAACTAAAGATATATATACTTGGTTAAAGCAAAGTAAAATTACTTATTTTGCTACATGTATGTACACAGAAAATCAAAATCGATTGCTTGCCTATTTGAAGATGATTTTGGGAAATGAATTATTAGGATGTCGAATAGTTAAAGGTAGGAGGCAGAATAAATCCTTCTAAAATACATTAAATTTACCATAGCAAATACCCACTCCTTCCTATACTACATCTAATTTTAAGACCATTAACCCAGTAAAAGTTTTAGGCTTGATATTAAAATTAATTGATTATTAATTTGTTTTCTAAGTTTTATTTTATAATTTTGCTGAAATGTTAAAACAATAAATTATGAAAACTCAAATATCTATTTTTACAATATTCATATTGTTAAATCTTAATTTATATTCTCAAAACACCATATCTTCAAATATAACTCATAATTCCGCCACCATCTCATTCCCAAACCCAACAGGAGAATCCCTAAATATAAATGTATTTACACAAAATGTCGACGACACCATTGCTTTCTTCGAGGACTTCTCAAAATTGCCAATGATTCCTTATGGTAAAAACTTTTTCAATTCTCGATTTGCTTTAAACCTACCAACCTCATATACTTCAGTTAGTGGATGTCA
>DUQY01000088.1 GCA_012837565.1 Bacteroidales bacterium
ACAAACATTATGGTTTCAACCACCGTTATTGAAGTTGGAGTTGACGTTCCTAATGCCTCTGTTATGATTATTGAAAATGCAGAACGTTTTGGACTATCACAACTACACCAACTAAGAGGAAGAGTTGGGAGAGGAGCAGACCAATCATATTGTATACTTATGACCAGCTATAAACTATCAGCCGAGGGAAAGGTAAGAATAGAAACGATGTGCCAGACTAACGATGGGTTTGAAATTGCAGAGGCTGACCTAAAGCTAAGAGGACCTGGCGACATTGCGGGCACACAACAAAGCGGGTTACTCGACCTTAAAATTGCAGATATAGTAAAAGACGAACCCATACTCAAAGCATCAAGAAGCCTTGCTATTCAAATAGCACAAGAAGACCCTACCCTATCCCTTCCTAAACACAGATTACTAAGAGAATACTTCATTAAAAATAAACCCCAAACCGACTTCTCGCAAATATCTTAAGCAATAATTTTTCCTTATCACCGTTTATTGGAAAATGAGTGCACTTTTGCTTCACCTTAATCTAATTAACCAAGAAATCATTATGGAAAAGAATTCAAAGCATGGCTACGATTATTTATTAATTATTGGATTAGCCTTATCTTTTATAGGGATAATTACAAATCTTTTCTTTAATATTGAAACGAGTGTTGAAGATAATCCAATATTGGGAATGATGATGGAGCTGAACGGTTGGATTGTACTTGTTGCATTTGTTATTATTGCTCCAATTATGGAAGAGATTTCTTTCCGCTCTTGGACTATTAAAAAGAATTGGACTAAATATCTAACCTTAGTTTTGGCTAGTGTTTTTATAGCAGTGAGTTTGAATATTTATGCAGGACTTATATTTGCTCTTGCTTTTCTTTCAATAATGTTTCTCTTAAAGAAAAAGCCAATCGTTCAAACTTATTCTTTTGTTATTCTAACATCTTTAGGTTTTGCCCTTTGTCATTATGGCAACTTAGACTTAGAAAATTATCTTGCAGCATTTCCTCTATATTTAGGCTTAGCTTTAGTTTTAAGCTTCATAGCTATTCGTACTAAATTACGTTATGCAATTTTAGCCCACTCTCTTTATAATTTCATATTATTGCTTTTCAGCGGCTTCATCATTAGTTTTGGAGGAACAACTTATATAGAAGATAGCAACTACAAAGGAACTCTTAGTGGTGTTTCTGGATTCTACTCAACAGATTCTCCTGATATAATATTTGGTAAAAGAATTGAGATTTACAAAGCATCACTTGCTAAAATAGCATCATATCTTATTGAAAACAAACTTGATTATCAATTTAAAACATATCCAAAGGATAATTCGGTATTTAATCTTAATATTGTTAGTAAAGACTCCAACGATATTGATTTAAGTAGTTTATTAAAGAAAATGACAAAGGATTATAATTTAAGAATAGATACTATTACTGAAATTAAGACTGTATATTTCTTAACAGTAAAGGATATTGATAAGATTAAATTAGAGAAGGAGGTTAAAACAAAAGATTATACTATTTACTCAGATGAGCTACAATATGTTGTTCATAGTTTTGGTGAATGTCAAAACATTATTATTAGAGTGCCAGAGGAATTAAAACATATAATGATTAAGCAAGATAGTCGCTTCCTTATAAATAATATGCAACCATTAGTTAAACTTCCTGAGGCATTAAAGAATGCTGAAAAAGAATATGGTTTTATTTTAACTCCAAAACAAGCAGAGGTAAAGACAATAAGAATATTTGAACTGGACTAAAACCTAAGTCTTAACCAAATTACAGCAATTATATTAATAGGAAAATAGATTTATTTTGAAATTAATTCTCTTTTTCTTGGTATTGAATAGAAAATTATTGTATTTTTGCAATTGAATTGAAACCTAAGTGAAAGACTTTTATTAAAACTCTTCCATAAAGCAAGTAAATTCAACCTTAAATTTATTATTAATCTAATCCAAAAGTGACACTAATGGAAAAGAGAATTGGTACAATCTCTATAGTTATATACGATAAATCGCAAG
Organism: Bacteroidales bacterium; assembly: GCA_012837565.1. GTDB lineage: Bacteria > Bacteroidota > Bacteroidia > Bacteroidales > P3 > UBA10566. Next base: position 2,030 of record DUQY01000088.1, read on the forward strand.
CATCAACTGTCAATAATATATTGTCAGAATATGCCGATTTTATATTAGCTCGTCAGGGATTACCTCTCTTAGATAAAGGATTACACATCATCACCCTTGTTATTGAATCTTCAAGCGATAAGATAAATGCCCTAACTGGAAAGCTAGGTCGTTTGGAAGACGTTGAGGTTAAAGCTATATTGGCTAAGGGAATATATAATTAAGGATAGCATTAAGCAAAGAAAAGAAAAACAATTAAATACAGATATAATGAATATAGCAGAAAGAAACACAAACTTCATTGATAGGGATAAACTTTATAACCTTATTGAAGGGAAAGCTCCTAATCAAGCTGAGATTGATACAATTCTTAATAAGGCAGCAAAGCTTAAAGGGCTTAGCTTGGAAGAAGTGGCTGTGCTTTTAAGAATAGAAGACCCAATCCAAATCCATCAGATAATGGAAACTGCAAAGTATGCAAAGGAAAGCATCTATGGGAAAAGACTTGTTATCTTTGCTCCTATATATACAGGTAATGTATGTGTAAATAATTGTACATACTGTTCTTTCCGTAAGGATAACCGCCTTATTAAAAGAAAAATCCTAACCATGGATGAGATTGCTCAAGAAACTTCTGCACTTTTGAAACAAGGACATAAGAGAGCTCTTTTGATTTGTGGTGAAAATGATTTTAATGGAACAGACTATATGGTTGAAGCTATTAGAACAACATACGCAGTTAAGGAAAGAGACGGAAGAGACTATATGAGAAGAATTAATGTTGAGCTTGCACCAATGGATGTTCCAGACTTCATGAAGCTTAAACAAGAAAAAATTGGTACTTATGTTTGTTTCCAAGAGACTTATGATGAGATTTTA
>DUQY01000089.1 GCA_012837565.1 Bacteroidales bacterium
CCTGAGAGTCGGTTGGTTTTACTACACAAGGAAAAATATTCCACTCTTTAGCTTCTTCATAGGAGTTGATTCTTCTAAATCCTACTTCACTTATTTTATTTTTGTTCAAGAAATCACGGAACTCATGTTTATGATGAAAGAGATCAATAATTTCTGAGTTTACAATAACTGGAAGATTTAAAAGCTCAGATGCATTAGTAGCAGTACGTATATTAAGATCAGAAGAGACGGAATAGATAATCTCTACTTCGATCATTTTTGCTAACTCAACAACCTCATCTACAATAGCTGTATTAGCTATATGAAAATGATGAGCTAACTCTACTCCGGGTCCTTCTTGCTTATTGCCACAAGCATGTACCTTCCACCCTATTGCTTTAAAATATCTAATGATATCTGCTTGTCCAGCATTAACACCTAATATCAATACTTTTCTCATTATTATAATGTATTAAAAAAATTATCTATTAATTGTGATGCTCTCAAAGCACCTTCTCCATCAACCAAATTCAAACAGTTGATAGACATTTTAGTAAGTTTATTATTTTCGTTTATATTTTCTAAAGATGCATTTATATTTTCTAATTTAATCGATTCAATTGAACCTAAATATTCTGCACAACCTTTTGCTTCCCAACCCTTTGCATTTACTAACTGATTGCTTGCAATAGAAACTAAAAGCATAGGCAAACCTAAACAAGCTGCTTCATAACTTAATGTTCCTGGAGCAATGAAAGCCAAATCTGCTTCCAACATAGCTTCTGCAATATTTGTCTTATTAATATTCAAAACAAAATCGTCATAAGAAGAAGCCAAATCTATTATATCTGTATAAAAAGGGTTCCTTTCATTAATAAAAACTTGAATAGAGAGAGAGTTAAGCAAAGCAATCTCTTTTATTGCATTCATTATTTTAAAAGTAGCTCCTTTATCATCTCCTCCACCAAAACAAATAAAGACTGTCTTTACCTTCTCTCTTGGTATAGCTTTGCTATGTTTTTCACGAAAGACTGACGCAAGAATTGCATATTTGGTTCCTAACAGTAGTTTCTGTTGTTCTGATTTCATCAGAGGTTTATATAGTTCAAATGATGCACCAGGACTACCATGAAGGACCATATCTGCATATAGATCTATTTTAGCATGAGAGTCAAATTGCAACCAACGAATACCCTGTCTCTTCAATTCTTTTTGATAGCTAGGAACTGCATCATAAGTATCAAGTATGAAAAATGATTTATCTTTATTCAATGAAGCCAAATATCCAAATTCTATATCAACTCCAAAGGTCGATGCATCTTTAAAAACAAAAGCTATATCACTTGTTTTCTGTTGATTTACAAAGCTTTGCACATGCTCCAACGAGTCAGTTTTAATAACAAATAAAAGCTCAATATCTGGAGGAAGGGCTAATGCCAAACTCAAACATCTTGATAGGTGCCCTAGTCCTCGCTTCATACCGGCATCTAACCTAAAAACCACCCTTCTCTTCATGCTTGTATCAAAAACTCAATTTATATTTCAATTCGGCAAGTTTCCAATCATTATCCGTATCGATATCTTGGCATTCCATTTCAGATATTTCATATCCATATTTACTTTCACCTTTCAAACCAACATTCCACTTCATCCAATAAAACATACCTGCATCATGATAGGCTGGAGTTAAATCTTGTGATCGAGCTGTTGCATACTTTGGATTAAAGAAGCTCACCTTACTCTTACTATGCATTTTAAATGCTCGCTGAATAGGATAAGAAAATTGCACTATAGGCCGCACAGAGTCAACTTCTGAGTTATTCAGGAGCGTATAAGTATTTTGCAAGAGTTCTTTTGATACTAATGGTGCCGTAGGTAGTAATAAACAGATGTTCTCAAACTTTTTATTACTATTTATCCATTCTGCTTTCACCTCTTCTACTACATCTGATAAAGTTGCAAAATCATCAGCACTTTCTTCACTGCGAATAAAAGGAACTTTTGCTCCATATTTAAGAGCAATTTCAGCAATTTCATTGTCATCAGTTGAAACCATCACCTCATCAAACAAACCACTGTTTAATGCAGTTTCAATGGAATAAGCAATAATGGGTTTCCCTAAAAAATCTTTTATATTCTTTCTTGGAATACGCTTGCTTCCTCCTCTTGCAGGGATTATACAAAGATTACGCATAATAAGCCAATACTTTTTCAATAACATATTCCTGCTCATCATCAGTTAAGCTTGGAAACATAGGTAGACTAATGCAGTGTTC
>DUQY01000090.1 GCA_012837565.1 Bacteroidales bacterium
AAAAAACATTCTTAATATCAAATTCATTTTCAAATTCTACATTCACACTTTCCGAATGACCTCCAAGAACAGGCACACGAACAACAGTTGCAGTAATTTGTATTGAATTATCAGAAAATATCTTTCTTGTTTCATCCACTAGCTTTAATTCTTCTGTCGTATAACCATCTTCCATAAAATCACCTCCGTGAGGAAAAAGATTATGATGAATTTGATAAGGATAAACTCTTTCTGCTTCCTCACCCTTCTCTTCTTGTGCTAATTGATTAACAGCCTTTATTCCTGTTCCTGTAATGCTCTGATAGGTTGAAACCACAACTCTTTTAATTTTATATTTAAAATGCAAAGGTGCAAGAGCTAAAACCATTTGAATTGTTGAACAATTAGGGTTTGCAATAATTCTACTATCATTAATAATATTTGCATTTATTTCAGGAACAACTAGTGGAATATCATCCTCTGTTCTAAAAGCTGATGAATTATCAATAACTACTGCTCCTCTTTCTGCAAACATTGGAGCATATAGCTTAGAGGTTTTTCCTCCTGCTGAGAATATAACATAATCACATTCTGCATTAATTGCCTCTTCAATACTAACAATCTTTAGTGTTCTTGACGCAAAAGAAACTTCCTTTCCAACATTCTTCTGTGTGGCAACTGGAATTATCTCTTGATTAGGAAAACCTCTTTCTTCCAATACTTTTAGGATCATTCCTCCTACAAGTCCTGTTGCTCCAATTACTCCAATTTTTATTTTTTCTTCAATCATTTCCTTTATTCTTCTGAGAAAGTGCTAACATATTTTCTATACTCAGCAAAAACATTTGCTCTTGACATAAAGCCAACGTATTTACCTTTATCAACAACCGCAATTGTATACCTATCAGCACCTTTAAACTTAGATACAACTTCTTCTAATGGGTCAGATATATCAACAATAAAGTATTTGGAATAACGAACAAAGTCTTTAACTCCATAAACATCATAATATTCTGGCTTAAATAATAGCTTTCGAACATCATCAATAAGAAGTATCCCTAAAAACTTATTATCTTTATCAATCACAGGGAAAAAACTTCTTGTTGACTCTTGAACAGCCTCTGCAATATCTCTTAAGGAAGACTCATAGAGAAGTGGAATAAAATTTGTTTCAATTAACTTTTTCTTATCAATTGATTGAAGAGCTGACTTGTCTTTATCGTGAGTCATTAAGTTTCCTTCTAATGCTAGTTCTTCTGCATAAATTGAATACTTATTTAAAGGCTTGACGACTATATAAGAAATAGTAGTTGCAATCATTAATGGTGCAAAAAGGTCATAGCCTCCAGTTATTTCAGCAATTAGGAACGTTGCAGAAAGAGGAGAATGCATAACCCCAGACATAACTGCCGCCATTCCAACAAAAGCAAAATTACTTTCATCAACAACTAATAATCCTGACATATTTATTAATCTACCAACAAAGAAACCTGTAAATCCTCCTATGAAAAGAGAAGGAGCAAAAGTACCACCAACACCACCTGCAGAAGTTGTTACAGCGGTTGCAATAGATTTTAGCATAATTATTGCAAGTAAAATACCTAATAACATCCACTCATTTTCCCTATAAGGATAGAATATCGTATTATTAAACAAAGTATTTGTGTCTGAATCCAGTAAAACAGCTAAGGCAGGATAACCTTCCCCAAAAAGAGGAGGGAATAGAAAAATAAGCACACCAAGGCTTAATCCCCCGACAACCACTTTTCTCCAAACCTTCAAAGGCTTAAATTTCTTTGCAATAAACTTGGTTGATCTAAGAAAATATAAAGAAACAAAAGCAGCAACTATGCCTAAGAAGATAAATCCAGGTATTTTTACTAACTCAAAGCTGGAATAAATATGGTAAGTAAACAAAACTCCCTTTCCTAAGAAAAAGAAAGAAATCATTGATGATGTAATGGCAGAAATTAGAAGAGGAATTGCAGTAGTCATTGTTAGGTCGAGCATTAGAACCTCGAAAACAAAAAGTATTCCTGCAATCGGAGCCTTAAAAACCCCAGCAATAGCACCCGCAGCACCACAACCAACAAGAGTTATCATATTCTTTTCACTCAACCTACCCAGCCTTCCGAGATTAGAACCTAAGGCACTACCAGTCAAGACAATCGGAGCCTCAAGACCAACACTACCCCCAAAAGCAACAGTAATAGAAGAAGTTAATATAGAGCTATAAGTATTATGAGGCTTAATACGTCCCTTTTTCCGACTAATAGCAAACAAAACCTTAGAAACCCCATGACTTATATCATCCTTAATAAAGTATTTTAATATAAGAACCGTTATGGTGATTCCAACCATAGGATAAACCAGAAATAGGAAATTAGAACGGTCAACCGAAAACCACATAGTATCAGTAATAAAGAGATAAGTATAGTGAACCGTATTCTTCAAAACCACAGAAGCCATCCCACAAGACAGCCCCACCAAAAGTGACATAAAGATCATATACTGTGACTCAGAGACATTCTTTAACCTCCAAATCAAAAACTGCTTATATAAACTTCCTAAACGTATTGACTTAATTACTTTCATTTATAATAATAAAGTTACAAATATACGATATTTAATAGTATGTTATGACATTGTCCTTATTTTTCTATGACACAACTGTATATTTTACTCGTTTTAGAGATAAACTTTCAAACATTAACACATTCTAATAAGTAGAAATAATAATTTGGTTTAGTGATTTTAGAATATCTTTACTTGTTAGTAAGGGCGAGAGTTGTGGATAAGTATTATTTTGTTTCAAATATCTCATCTAACAATAAATGCAATTATAAAGTTAATTAAATGACAGAAAAACAGTATCTTTGACAAACAAATAAACCAATTAAACCAATAAATGATATGAAAAAAGAAATAAAAATCCCAGATTCAATCGGCTTAAGAACTGAATACAAAAGAAAATTTAGCCTATTAGATATGTACAGTGCGTTTATGCTAATTCCAAGTATTATTTCAGTAATAAGGAAAAACAAAAAGCAGAATCTAATTAGTAATCTTTTTATTGAAAGATTACAGTTAGCAGTAACTGAAGTAAATGGATGTGCTGCATGCTCTTATGCACATACTCATATGGCATTAAAACAAGGAATGAGTAGTGAAGAAGTAAAAGCAATTGTTTTTGCTCAACATTTTGCAGATACAAGAGGCTTTCCAAAGGCAGAAGCATATCAGGTAATAGTAGACGAATATGGAGAAGAACAAGCAAGTATAATTCTTGCAGCATCACAAATGATGATAGCAGGAAACATATATGGCATCCCATTAAGTGCATTACAATCAAGACTAAAGAAAAGACCATACAAGGGAAGTACCATATTATATGAAATAGGAATGCTAATAATGGGAGTTATAATACTACCAATCACATTAATTCATGGACTACTTAGACAATTATTCGGCATCTCCCATATTAGACTCGACAACAAACCAGGAGAAGATAACGAATAAGAACAAATAAATTTCTAAAACAAAGAACAAATAAATTCATTCATCAATTCACTTAAAACTTAACTACATAAGAAAACATCCCTATTAATTTCGCACATTAGTCTGTAAATTGTATATTTGCAAATATTAATATTGAAAAACTAAAACTATGAAAATCATATCCTACAACCTCAATGGAATAAGAGCTGCCACAACAAAAGGGTTCATCAATTGGCTAGAAGAGGAAAGTCCAGACGTAATTTGCATACAAGAAACCAAAGCACAAATCGATCAAATGCCCACCTTTGAATTAAACACAATAGGCTATGACTGCTATTATTTTTCAGCACAAAAGAAAGGATATAGCGGAGTTGCAATACTTTCAAAAACGAAACCAGACCAAGTAATATATGGAATGGGAATTGAGAAATATGACAACGAAGGCAGAATTATAAGAGCAGACTATGGAGACCTATCAATAATAAGCGTATACCATCCCTCAGGAACAAGCGGAGAACATCGTCAGGACTTCAAAATGCAATGGCTTTCAGACTTTCAAAACTACATACAAGAGCTATCCAAAACAAGAAAAGAACTAATAATATGTGGCGATTACAACATCTGTCACCGTGAAATAGACATACACGACCCCAAAGGAAATGCAAAGAACTCAGGCTTCCTACCCGAGGAAAGAGAATGGATCGATGGGTTTATTAATAGCGGATACACCGATAGCTTCCGCCACATATACCCACAAGAAAGACACAAATACACATGGTGGAGCTACCGCCACAACTCCAGAAACAACAACAAAGGCTGGAGAATAGACTACTGCATGGTATCAAACAACATAAAAGAACGCATCAAATCAGCAGACATCTTAGCAGACATCAAACACTCCGACCACTGCCCAGTAAGCCTAATAATACAATAAGAAAGCAGTTACCTACAACTTCACATGCACAACCATCTTAGATTCGAAGAACTCTGAAGGGAAGAAATCATAAATATTATAAAGCTTAATCCTAATCTTTTTATTCTTCCCTTTCATAAGAGGCTCGAACTCCTCTCTCAAATCCCCACCCTTAAGATAAAGAATCCCATTATCCAAATCATGAAAATTAAGAGGCGAAACCTTCCCCTTCACCCAACCAATAAACTCAGGCATAGCAGTCACAGCCCTAGAAAGAATAAAATCAAACCTCATATCCACCGCCTCCACTCTGGTCTGATAAGCCACAACATTCTTCAACCCCAAGGCCTCAACAATTTCATTAACCACCCTAATTTTCTTGCCCACACTATCCACCAAAGTAAACTTAGACTCAGGAAAAAGGATAGCCAAAGGAATCCCAGGCAATCCCCCACCAGTCCCAACATCCAGAATTTCAGCCATAGGTTTAAACCTACACACCTTAGCAATAGCCAGAGAATGCAGAATATGACGCTCAAAAATATTCTCAATATCCTTTCTCGAGACCACGTTAATCCTCTCATTCCACTCCTCATAAAGCGAAGGCAACCTCTCAAACATCCCGATCTGCACATCCGTAACAAACGGAAAATGCTCTTTAATAACCCTACCTATATCACAATTTTCATACATAACCAAACCCTTAAACAATAATAAATAACCCCGCAAAATTAATAAAAAAGAACCAAAAAAGCAAATCCACCCCAATGAAAATTTCATCATCTACCCCCCGCACCCCCGCCTCAAAAAAACCCAAT
>DUQY01000091.1 GCA_012837565.1 Bacteroidales bacterium
AAGAGAGGCTTTAGCTAAGGAAAAAGAAGAGGCAGCAAAGCTCCTGGCTCAAAAGCTTAAAGATAGTCTAAAACAAGAATCTATCTCCTTGGATACTAAAATTAATGAATGTGGGTTAGTATATAGGGTTCAGTTCTTTACTGACAAAACAAAGCATGCTCCAGAATGTGATAAGTTTAAGGGCATGGATTCTATTTGGATGTATAGTGCTGATGAACTTTGGAAGTATACCACAGGCTCATTTAAAGACTTTCAGTCAGCAATAGATTATAGAGAAAAGATTAAGAAAAAAGGATATAAGGATGCTTTTGTAGTTATTTTCAATAACGATGAAAGAATAAGCCTAGCCAAAGCAAAAGAAATAGAAAATAATAATAAATAATAAACACTGTGAAAATAAAAACAGAATATAAAGTAGGACTAATTGGTCTAATAACAATTTTAGTCCTTTATTTTGGAATCATGTTCTTAAAAGGTAAAGATATTTTTAATGTTGAAACAAGTTATTACACTGTTTTCGATGATGTGTCAGGGCTTTATAAGTCCAACTACATCTACCTTAATGGTATGAAAGTAGGATATATTAAAGATATTACTATGCTTGACCAAAATGCCAAGAAATTCCTTGTTTGGATAGCAGTAACAAGTGATGTTAAGATACCTGTGGATTCAAAGGTTGCCATATTTGCATCCGATATACTGGGTTCAAAGGCATTGAAAATCAATATGGGGATGTCGAGGGAGAATTTCCATAAGAAAGACACCATACCTTCTGGTATTGAAAATGGTATGTTAGACCAACTAGCTAATAACTTAGCTCCAATTGCTGTTAAGCTAAATAATGTTATGACAACTTTCGATTCCATTTTGACAGGTGTGAACAATGTTATGGATCGTAAGACGCAAGAAAACATTATGCTAACTATGGAAAGCATAAAGAACACTGCTGAGAATGTTGAGAATATAAGTCTAAACCTTGATAAGATTATTGATAGTGAGCAAGCTAAAATTAAAACCATACTAACAAATGCAGAAAGCATAACTAGTAATTTGAAAGAAAACAATGCGGCTTTGACCAATGCTATAAATAACTTCAGCAATATTAGCGATACAATTGCTAAGGCTAATTTGGGAGCAACAATTACCGAAACAAACTTAAGCCTAAAGAACTTATCCAATATTCTTAAAGCAATTGAAAATGGTGAAGGTAATGCAGGTCTACTAATAAAAGACGATAAGCTTTATAAGAACTTAGAATCTTCAACCAAAAGCCTTGACCTACTTATTGAAGACATAAAAGCAAATCCAAGGAAATACATCAAGCTATCGATATTCTAAAAAAGAAATAATCTTTAGAGGTTTATCTATTTTATCTTTAGTGATTGACCAATTCTAATAACAGGATTCCTTCCTTTTAGGTTATTAAGTCTGGTCAGATCATTCATAGTAACATTATATCTCTTTGCAATTGAAGATATATTATCTCCTTTTCTAACGGTATGAAAAACTGATTTAGGCTTAGGAGTAGTGTTTCTCTTTGTGTCTTGCTTAGAATCAATCTTCTTTGCAATTGGGGAGCTTCCTTTGGCATCTATTTTGTTTGCAGCATCATTACTAACACTTGTTTCTTCGGCAAATGGACCCTTGTTTTCCTCCTCTTTCTTATCTACTTCTACTTTCTTTTTCTGATAAATAGCAAGGTTTTCTCCTGCAAGAGGGTATTTCCTATTTCCATTCCACTTCCTAATATCCGTAACAGACACTCCATATCTACGAGCAATTGAAGTCCAGGTTTCGCCCCTTCTAACCTTATGTGAAAGCTTTACTTCCTTGTTTACGTATTCTTTTGAGTCATCCCCAACATCAAAATACTGAGCAATATTATAAACAGCAATAGAGTCTTCTAGGCTAATGAAATCCTTAATATACTTGATAGGTAATTTTATAAAGAACTCATCTTGACTACCCATAATCATATCTCTCTTAAATTGAGGGTTGAGGTCTTTAACCTCTTCTGCTGAAATATTTAATACTCCTGCAATTTGGTCGAAATGCAAGTCTTTGCTAACTAAAACAGTATCAGTAACAGCAGGCTTGGAAAGAGGAGCAGGAATAATATTATGCTCCTTATAATAATTCATCACATAAGCCGCAGCAACATAAGCCGGAACATAACCCCTTGTTTCTCTTGGAAGGTAGTTATATATTCCCCAGAAATCTCTCTTACCAGAACGTCTTATTGCCTTATTAACATTACCAGGACCACAGTTATAAGCAGCTAAGGCAAGTTCCCAGTCATTATATATCCTATTTAAGTCTCTCAAATACTTAGCCGCAGCAACAGATGCTTTAATTGGGTCACGCCTATCGTCCACATTCGAATTAACTCTTAGGTCATACATCCTTCCTGTGGAATACATAAACTGCCATAGCCCTGTTGCACCTGCACGTGAGACAGCATTTGGGTTAAGAGCAGACTCAATAACCACTAAATACTTTAGTTCATGAGGTACATTATATTGGTCTAAAATTGATTCAAAAATAGGGAAGTAATACTTGCTTAAACCTAGCATAACACTAACTTTGTCTGGAATCCTATCAATATAATATTCAATTATACCTCTAACTTGAGGATTATAGGTAAGTTTAATGCTACTAGGTAGTTGTCGTAGGCGGCGTGCAAATATTGTATCACTAGTGTTTTTTGCAGAATTAGGAGAACATAGATTATCTGACTCTTTATTATAAGTATTTCTTATGACTTTGGAGTTTTGTCTTAAATATAATGTTGAAAGGAGTGAGTCGTAATTTCGTTCAAAATTTCTTATAACATCAATTGAACCATCTTTTTGTGAAAAGGAAACAAGTGGCAATGAAACTAGAAATGTGAAAAGTGTGAGTAATTTAATCTTGTGCATTATTGTCAATAGTTTATAGAATTAGGATGTAAAATTACAAAAAATAACCAAGATATCAACGAAAGTGGGTAATACTTTAGTATTTTTTGTACTTTTGTACGTTAAAGTAAAGAATTATTTAACAAAATAAAAAAGACATGAATATAGTAATACCAATGGCAGGAATGGGAAAAAGGATGCGTCCACACACCCTGTCAATACCAAAACCTCTTATCCCAATTGCAGGAAAACCAATAGTAGAACGATTATGTGAAGACATTGTTGAGGTATGTAATGAGAAGGTTGATAAGATAGGATTTATAATAGGTGACTTTGGAAAAGAAGTAGAGGATATGCTTAAAGAAATTGCCTCACGCCTTGGAGCAGTGGGCGAAATATTCTACCAAGAAGAGCCACTTGGAACAGCTCATGCAATACTTTGTGCAAAGGAAATCTTAAAAGGAAAAGTAACTATTGCCTTTGCCGACACTCTTTTCGATGCAGGCTTTAAGCTAAACACCGAAAGAGATGGCATAATATGGACACATAAGGTAGATGACCCATCAGCATTTGGAGTAGTTAAGAAAAACGAAGACCAGACTATTCAAGGATTTGTTGAAAAGCCTAAAGAGTTTGTTTCCAATGAAGCAATAATAGGAATATATTATTTCCGTGATGGTGAAAACTTAAGAAACGAACTCCAATACCTAATTGATAATAATATACATAAATCGGGGGAATATCAACTAACCGATGCCCTTGAAAATATGCTAAACAAAGGTCTTAAGTTTATTACAAATGATGTAAAGGAGTGGTTAGACTGCGGCAATAAGAACGCAACAGTGAATACCAACCAAAGAATACTTGATATAAAAAAAGACAAAGAAAAACTAATAGGTAAGACTATTCAAATGCAAGACTCCACAATTATTGAGCCATGCTATATTGGATCAGGCGTTAAAATAGTAAATTCTAAGATAGGACCATTTGTTTCAATAGGTGAAAACACAATAATAAAGGATTCCATAATCTCCAATGCAATTATACAAACCAATACATCGTTATTAAATGTTAGAACAAGCAATTCTATGATTGGTAATCACGTAACTATTGAAGGAACAACTCAGGAGCTGAGTTTGGGAGATTATTCGGAAATAAAACTATGAGAAAAGACATAAGAACATTATTTTTATCATTATTTATAATACTATTAATGACAGGCTGCGCAGCAAAACAAACGCAGCCTAAGAAAGCTAAAGAATACACATCGGCAGAACTAAAACTAGACGGACTGTTTTTAGATGCCTCTACCCAAAAGCAATTAGGCAACTTAGATAAGGCAATAGAACTATATGACCAAGTGCTAAGTATAGACCCTAATTATGCGGCTGCCTATTTCGATAAGGCAAGCGTTATGTATAATAAGAAAAACTCGCAAAAGGCAGTAGAGCTAACCCAGAAAGCGATAGAGCTTCAACCCAATAATATTTGGTATAGACTACAATTAGGAGAGATATACCTTAATATGAGCGACTATGATAATGCAGCAAAGGTTCTTGAGGCTCTAATTATTATTAACCCAAACGAAATAGAATATTATCAACAACTAGTTCAAGTCTATTCCCTTCAACCTAATGAAGACAAGATGCTCAAGACTTTCGATAGGATGGAAAAGAAATGGGGCATAAGTGAAGATGCAATAATGATTAAGTTCCGCTATTTCATGGACAATAAGAACTACGACAAGGCAGAACAAGAGATAAACAAGCTCCAAACCTCTTCCCCCTCACAAAAAAGCTACCTTGCCATACTTGCCGAAATCAATATGAATAAGAAGAACTATCCCAAGGCACTTGAATACTATAAGAAGATAGAACAAATTGACCCTTATGATCCATATATAAACGTATCGCTAGCAAACTACTATCTAGTTCAAGAGAAAAGACCAGAAACCTATTTTCACCTCGAAAAAGCCTTTGCCAACAAAGAACTCGACTACCAAACCAAGATGCAAGTCCTAATAACAATCTACGGCAAAACAGTCGATGTGGACGAACAAGAATTTCAACGTTTCTTCTCCCTACTACAATCCCTTGCTGTTTTATACCCAGAAGAGAAAATCGTTTGGGAACTACTCTCCACCTGCTATATGAAAGAAAATCAGTTTGAACAGACCGTTAAAGCAATAAGAAAAGCCATAGCAATAGGGGATAACTCAAAACCAAAACAACCTAGTCCCTACGACCTATACCAAAACCTACTCTATGCACAATCGACCCTTAACCAAGTCGACACACTAATACTTGATGCCAAAAAAACAATAGAACTATTCCCAGAACAGCCCCTACCATACCTATTTCTAGGAGTAAATCACTTAGTTAAAGAAGAATATATTCAAGCACAGAAAGCCTTAGAAAACGGACTTAGTTTGGTTGTGGAGGACAAAATACTCCAAGAAGACTTCTATGCCAACCTGGGAGAGGTTCATTATAGATTAAATGAAAAAGAAAAAGCATATACCTATTTCGATAAAGCCTTAAAAATAAATCCAAAGAACTATCTCACCCTCAA
>DUQY01000092.1 GCA_012837565.1 Bacteroidales bacterium
AGACAACTCTGCAGCCTTAATTCACCACCTTGGAGAAATTTCAGAAATACTTTTCTTCCTTTTAGGCGCAATGACAATTGTAGAAATTGTTGACAGACACGAAGGGTTTAAGATTATTACTGATAAGATTACTACAAAAAATAAAAGAAAACTTCTTTGGATAATAAGTATTATAACATTCTTTATGTCTGCAGCTTTAGATAATCTTACAACATCTATTGTTATGGTTGCACTTCTAAGAAAGTTAATTGACGATAAGCATGACCGCTGGTTCTTTGCCGGCATGGTAATTCTTGCAGCAAACTCAGGTGGTGCTTGGTCGCCAATTGGAGATATTACAACCATTATGCTTTGGATTAAAGGTAATATAACAGCTGTTAATATTATTCTTGAAACATTTATACCTAGTTTAGTATCTATGCTAGTTCCTCTAACTGCTGTAACCTTTATGATGAAAGGAAATGTTACAAGACCAGAGAAAAAAGAAGCTAAGAGCTCCGATATTTCTATTTCAAAAAAGCAAAGCAATATGATATTCTTTATTGGAGTTGGCTCATTACTTTTTGTTCCATTCTTCAAAACAATAACTCATCTTCCTCCATATCTTGGAATACTATTTGGTCTTGGCCTAATGTGGGTTGTTACAGAGATTATGCACGCTAAGGATAAGAAAAACTATTCTAAACTTAATGCATCAGCAGTACTTCAAAGGGTAGATACTCCTTCTGTACTTTTCTTCTTAGGTATCTTGATGGCAGTTGCTGCATTGCAAACAGCTGGTCACCTAGACCTTCTTTCAAAACAACTCGACAAGATAGGCGATATCTATGTTATAAACCTTATTATTGGTCTTCTTTCATCTATTGTAGATAATGTACCTTTGGTTGCCGCTGCAATGGCAATGTATTCTGTTCCTACAGCCGAGCAGCTTGCCGCTAATCCAGAACTCTATCATTTCTTAGTGGATGGTGCCTTCTGGGAGTTTCTAGCATATTGTGCAGGAACAGGTGGAAGTATACTAATCATTGGTTCTGCTGCAGGTATTGCTGTTATGGGAATGGAAAAAATAGACTTCATTTGGTATCTAAAACATATATCAATTTGGGCTTTACTTGGTTATTTTGCTGGTGGTGGAGTATTTATCCTAATTAGCAAATTCATTCTTCATACCTAGGATTTACTATAAAAGAAATAAATCTAATCTTAAAGAATGCCATTATATCAAAACTATAATGGCATTTTTTTATTGCCTATTTCAATTTACTGAATCGCCGTTTTAATTTTTTCTTTCTTCGTTTCAGCAAATTCTTTCTTTGATTCATTTTTCTCTTACTTCGTTTCATTAAAATATGATCTCCTTTGATTGCAATTTTCTCATTAATTGACATGTTTTTATGAATTGATTTGTTTTTTATGACAATTCTAACAAATAAAAATGTTATTTTTGCAGATTGTAATTCACGGAATGGTTTTTGCTCAAAGGTATTTTAGATAATTTCATTTGCATAACCATTTAGTTTTTGCATAGATTAACGATTAAAATAATAGATAAATAATTCAAATGGCAAATTTTCTTGCATCATTATTCGGAAACAAGTCTCAAAGAGATTTAAAAGAATTAAAACCAATCCTTGAAAGCTGTCTAAAAGCCTACCCTCAAATTGCAACACTCACCAATGATGAGCTACGTGATAAGACACAAGAGTTCAAAAACAAGATTTCATCAGCAGTATCTAAACAAGAAGACAGAGTAACCCAAATTAGAGAAAGGTTAGACTCGGAGTTTGATATGCCTGTGAATGAAAAACAAAGTTTATACACAGAGTTAGATGAATTAGAAACAAAAATATACGATTTAACCCAAGAGGTATTAAATCAAATTTTGCCTGATGCTTTTTCGGTTATTAAAGAAACTGCGAAGCGTTTTACAGAAAATGAAAAGATCGAGGTTGCTGCAAACCAGTATGACCGAGACCTTGCAGCAATAAAGGACCATGTTAATATTGTTGGAGATAAAGCTTTTTTCGATAATACTTGGATGGCAGGAGGAAACTCAGTCACTTGGGATATGATTCACTACGATGTTCAGCTTATTGGTGGTGCGGTACTTCATCAAGGAAAGATTGCGGAAATGGCTACTGGGGAAGGGAAAACACTTGTTGCAACCTTACCTCTCTACCTTAATGCTCTTTCAGGAAAAGGAGTTCACGTAGTAACTGTTAATGATTACTTAGCAAAACGTGACTCGGAATGGATGGGAATGATATTTGAGTTTCATGGTTTAAGAGTAGACTGTATTGATAGGCACGAACCTAACTCGGAAGCTAGGCGCAATGCTTATGAGGCTGACATTACTTATGGTACAAATAACGAATTTGGATTTGACTATTTGAGAGATAATATGTGTAATAATCCTAATGAGATTGTTCAAAGGAAACATAATTATGCAATTGTCGATGAGGTTGACTCGGTTTTGATTGATGATGCCAGAACGCCACTTATCATTTCTGGACCAACACCAAAGGGAGATGACCAAGAGTTTGACAGATTTAAACCTGTAATTGATAAATTATATAATGTTCAAAGATCACTTGTAACTCAAATTTTGGCAGAAGCTAAGAAGCTATTACAAGAAGGAAAAACTTCAGAACAAGAACGTGAGGGAGGAATTCTACTTCTAAGAGCTCATCACGGACTTCCAAAAAACAAGGCTTTAATTAAGTTTTTGAGTGAGCCAGGAATGAAATCTCTTCTTTTGAAAACAGAGAATCAATTTATGCAAGACCAAAACAAGGAAATGTTTAAGATTGATGACCCTTTGTATTTCATTATTGACGAAAAAGTAAACTCAATTGAGTTAACAGATAAGGGAATTGACTATTTATCAGCCTTAGGTGAGGACCCGAAAATGTATCTTCTTACTGATGTTGGCTCGGAAGTGGCTGAACTTGAAAAACAAGACCTAACCCCATCACAAAAAGCAGAAAAGAAAGATAAGATACTTCAATCATACGCCGTTCAGTCTGATAGGGTTCACACAATAAACCAACTTCTTAAAGCTTATACACTTTTTGAAATAGATGTTGAATATGTTGTTATGAGCAATCAAGTGAAGATTGTTGATGAGCAAACAGGACGTATAATGGATGGAAGACGTTATTCTGACGGACTTCACCAAGCAATTGAGGCTAAGGAAAACGTTAAGGTGGAAGCTGCAACCCAAACCTATGCAACAATAACTCTTCAAAACTACTTCCGAATGTATAAGAAGCTTGCAGGTATGACAGGAACTGCGGAAACAGAAGCGGGGGAGTTGTGGAATATCTATAAATTGGACGTTGTTGTAATTCCAACCAATCGCCCAATCACAAGAGATGACGCCGAAGACCTTATATATAAAACAAAGAGAGAGAAATTTAATGCAGTTATTAATGAAATTGAGAAATTAATTAATGACAATAGACCAGTTCTTGTGGGAACAACATCTGTTGAAACATCTGAGCTCTTAGGCAAGATGCTTACCATGAGAAGAATTCCACACCAAGTTCTTAATGCGAAACTTCACCAGAAAGAGGCTGATATTGTTTCAGAGGCAGGACGAGCTAAGACGGTTACAATTGCAACCAATATGGCTGGTCGTGGTACCGACATTAAGCTAAAAGAAGGAGTTAAGGAAGCAGGTGGTCTTGCAATTATAGGAACAGAACGCCACGAATCACGAAGAGTTGACCGTCAGCTAAGAGGTCGTGCTGGTCGTCAAGGTGACCCAGGAAGCTCGCAGTTCTTTGTTTCATTGGAGGATAACCTAATGCGTTTGTTTGGTTCCGACAGAATGTCAAAGATAATGGATAGGTTAGGACTTAAGGAAGGAGAAGTTATCCAGCACTCAATGATGACAAAGAGTATTGAGAGAGCACAACGCAAGGTTGAAGAGAATAACTTTGGAACAAGAAAGCGATTACTAGAATATGATGACGTAATGAATAATCAACGTGAGGTTATTTATTCAAAACGTAAGAATGCACTATTTGGAGAAAAGCTAGCAATAGATATTTCCAATATGATGTATGATGCATTAGAGTTTTTAATAAATGAATACCATACAAACAGTGACTTTGAAGGCTTTAAGCTAGAGTTTGTGAAGCTAACAGGAATGGAATGTAGCATTGAGAACGAAAAAGCATTTATAGGAGCAAGGAAAGTACAGCTTACAGAGGAGTTATACGAAGAGGTTTATGCTAAGTATAAGGAAAGGATGGATAAGATTTCTGAGCAAGCTTTTCCTTACGTTAAAAACATATACGAAGCAAAGAGCTACCGCTACGAAAATATAGCATTCCCAATAACCGATGGAGTTAGAATGATGAATGCAATTGCTCCAATTGAGAAATCATATAATACAAATGGTAAAGAAATAGGACTATCAATTGAGAAAAGTATTGCACTTCACCTTATTGATAACGCTTGGAAGGAACACCTTAGAGACCTTGACGATTTAAAGCAATCAGTTCAAAATGCGTCTTATGAGCAAAAGGATCCACTACTAATTTACAAGCTAGAGTCTTTTGGCTTATTCGAAAAGATGATTAGTGAAATAAATAGAGAGATAACATCTTTCCTTTGCCGTGCAAACCTTCCTCTTGAAGAAAAAGCAGTAAAAGAAACCCAGCTACCACAATCCGATAATAAGAAACTACAAACAGGACGTGAGGAATTAAAAGCCGATAACCCATCAGCTCCTCAGAAAATTCAACCAGTACATGTTGAAAAGAAGGTCGGCCGAAATGATACTTGCCCTTGTGGAAGTGGAAAGAAATATAAAAACTGCCACGGAAAAGTAGAATAAAACATATACTTATAATATTAAAAAAGAGAGGAAAACGAATTTTTCTCTCTTTTCTTTTGTATTAAAAGAAATTAATTGTACTTTTGCAAACTCTTTTAAAAGAGATATCGTCTATTTATAAACCAAAAACAAATACCAAATGGTAAGACAGTATGAAACCGTTTTCATTATGACTCCCGTTTTATCTGATGATCAGGTAAAGGAAACGGTAAAAAAGTATCAGACTTTATTGACTGATCAAGGCGCTGAGATTGTTTACGAAAACAACTGGGGACTGCGCAAGTTAGCTTATCCTATTCAAAAGAAATCAACAGGTTTTTATCACCTAATCGAGTTCAAAGCAGAGGGAGACCTTATCGCAAAGCTTGAATTAGTTTACAAACGTGATGAAAAACTACTTCGTTTCTTAACAGTTTCATTGGATAAACATGCAATAGCTTACAACGAAAAGAAACGTTCAGGCGGCATGAGAAAACAACAAGAAGCAGCAGCAGCTAAGTCAGAATAATTTATTTAAAAAACAAAAAGCAATGGCAAATCAAACAGAAATAAAATATTTGACCCCGATTACAGTTGAGACACAAAGGAAAAAATATTGCCGATTCAAAAAGAGCGGTATTAAATACATCGACTACAAAGATGCAGATTTTCTTTTAAAATTTGTAAACGAACAAGGAAAACTTCTTCCAAGAAGAATTACAGGAACATCAAATAAGTATCAAAAGAAGGTATCACAAGCAGTTAAACGTGCTCGTCACTTATCTTTGATGCCTTATGTAGCTGACTTATTAAAATAACAAGGAGGATTACAATGGAAATTATATTAAAACAAGATATGAGTAACCTCGGTTACAAAGATGACATAGTAACAGTAAAAGACGGATATGGTAATAACTTCCTAATCCCACAAGGCTATGCTATGGCTGCAACTTCTTCTAACAAGAAAATTATTGCAGAAAACCTAAAACAAAGAGCCTTTAAAGAAGAAAAAATCCGTACGGATGCAGAAACAATTTTAGCTTCATATTCAAAAATTGAAGGACTAACAATTGGAGCAAAAGCAGGAGAGAACGGAAAAATCTTTGGTTCAGTAAATGCTATTCAAATAGCTGACGCTATCAAAACTCAATTTGAAATTGAAGTTGATAGAAAAAGAATTGAATTAACTGATTCAGTAAAAACACTAGGAACATATAAAGCTATTATATCAGTTTATAAAGACCTAAAAACAGAAATAAGTTTTGAAGTAGTTGCAGAATAATACAACTAAACAGAATTAAATTAAGACCTTTGACGAAATATTCAAAGGTCTTTTTTGTTTCAATACCTTAAAGTAGAGGAAAAAACCTTAAATTTGCAAAAAGATAAAAATGATTTCAAAAGCAGAGATAAAAACAATTGCATCCTATAAACAAGCAAAGCATCGTAATGAGGACGAGGTCTATATTGTAGAGGGAGTGAAGATGGTTGATGAGTTATTAAGAAGTAAACAAGAAATTGAAATCCTTTGTGCAACGAAAGAATATAATAACCCAGACCAAGTAAGAGCAAAAAAAGTACTCGAAATAAAAGAAGACGACCTAAAAAGAATATCCTCACTTTCCACACCCAACCAAGTACTTGCAGTAGTAAAAAGACAAGAAGCAAAGATACCAATCATCAAATCAAAAATAGTCCTTGTATTAGATAATATCAAAGACCCAGGCAACCTTGGCACAATACTCAGGATTGCAGACTGGTTTGGCATAGAAGATATTATATGTTCCGAAAACACAGTTGAGCTCTATAACCCCAAAACCATACAATCAACCATGGGCTCAATATTTAGAGTAAACGTAACCTATTATAACCTATCCCAGTTTCTTTCCTTAGTCCCTAAGGCTCACCCAATCTATGGCACGATTGTAGAAGGAGGAAAAAACATATATAAAGAAGCATTAACAAAAGAAGCCATAATCGTCATAGGAAGCGAATCACACGGCATAAGCTCAGTAATAAGAGAGCTAATCACCCATCCAATCACAATACCATCCTTCTCC